>CAJXPN010001135.1 GCA_913058025.1 uncultured Myxococcales bacterium
ACGAGATTTCTGCCTGTCTCGTGGGCTCGGAGATGTGTATAAGAGACAGCTCGTAGCGCTTCTTCAGGCTCTTGTGTGTCGACCGCTTGAGCACGCCGCTGAACGCGCCCCTGGTCAGCGACTTGTTCAGCTTGACCGGCTTCCCCGACGCCTGGAACAGGATCGTGTCGTAGACGTTCTCGATGTCGATGACCTTCTCGCCCGTGAGCATCTCCGCCAGGATCAACCCCATCGCGTACAGGTCCGCCGCGGGGCCCACGTTCTTCTTGTGGACGAGCTCGGGCGCCATGTACGCCGGCGTCCCCACCAGCGTCTGTGCGTTCGTGAGCTCCGGCCCCTTCGACTCGTCGTCGAACGCCTTGGCGAAGCCGAAGTCGAGCACCTTCACCGTGCCCTTGTCGCCGTCGTCCACGATGAAGATGTTCGCGGGCTTGAGGTCGCGGTGCACGATGCCGAGCTCGTGCGCCGCGGCCAACGCCGACAGCGTGTCCGAGGTGATCCGCTTCGCGAGCGCCGGCTCCAGCGCGCCGTGCTTGCGCATCAGCGACCGCAGCTCCATCCCCCTGAGGTACTCCATCGCCAGGTACGGCAGGCCCTTGGGCGTCTCGCCGTAGTAGTACACCTCCACGACGTTCGGGTGCTTCAGGCTGTAGATCAGCCTCGCCTCCCGCTCGAAGCGCTTGCGCAGCTCCACCTCGTCGTGCCCGCCCGGGCGCAGCACCTTCAGCGCGAGCGTCCGGTTCTCGAGCAGATCCTGGACCATGTAGACGGAGCCGAAGTTCCCGCTGTCGAGCTCTCGCTCCACGCGGAAGACGTCGTCAATGACCTCTCCGACTTGCGGCATCCGTGACATATGGGGGGCGCTCCGAGGCCGCGACGTCGTTTACGCGCGTGGGGTTGAAGACGTCGCATTCTCCGCGAACCCCACCCGACGGCGCAAGCCTCTTGTCGCACCGCACGTCAGGGCGCGTTCAGCGTCCAGTCGTACTGGATGATCGTGCCCAGATCGACCCCGCTCACGCCCCCCTCCCGGTGCTCCGCGATGAACTCCGAGACGCCCCCCGCGTCCTCCACGAAGTCCGACGCGTACCACTCGAACAGGTTCGAGATCCCCGCCGCTCCCGCGCCCTTCTCCGGGCTCGCGAGCCACGCGCGCGTCGCCGCCTCGTACTGCGCGTCCAGGCCCTCGGCCCTCCACGCGTACGGCGCCTCGGCCCACAGGTTCGGACACCCCAGCGCCGCGCAGTTCACCGCCGCGTGGAACCTCGCGTCCAGCCCCTCGGCGCCCCAGACCTCACCGGCCCACGCCTCGAGCGCCGCACGCGTCTCCTCCGACGCCGACGCCAACGCCGCGTTCTCGAAGTCCGCGCGCAGCACCCCCTGCTCGATCTGGTTCAACGTCATCGTCACCCCGCCGAACGTGTACCGGGGCGTGTCGAAGAACGCCCCGCTCGTGATCACGCTGTACCCCGACGTGTCACCATCGAAGTCCGCGATCACGCCGCGCACCACCGCCGCGTTGTACCCGTTGATCCAGTACACCTGGCGCTGCTCCGGTGAATTCAGCTCCGACGGGTCCACCGACGCCAGGACGCCCAGGTAGCGGTCGAGCTCGGCGAGCGCCTCGTCGTCCTCCGACCACCCCGCGTAGTCCACCAGCACGTCCCCGCCCTCACGCACCGTGAACGAGGACACCAGCCCCGCCCACGTGTAGTGGTTGAGCTCGGTCAGGTCCCCGACCTCCACCTCGCCTCCTCCCAACGGCGTCGCGTCCACGGCTGGCCCACCCGGGCCGTACTCCACGAACTGACCGCATCCCCACAGCATCCCCGCCGCCAACACCGCGACCGCCTTCGACATCACCTTCATCATCCTCTCCTCACCTGAACGTGTACGAGACGCCCACGCTCGCCGTGTTGCCCGGCGAGTTGTTGACCGACCACGGCATGAAATCATAGGTCGCCTCCAGCCGCAGCTCCTGCCACAGCGTCACGGCGACCATCGGCCCCACCGTCACGAACCCCTGCGTCACCTCATCCTCCACGAGCGGCAGCACGCCGCTCGCGTTCACCCCCACCAGCGCCCTCTCGAACAGCGTGTAACCCACCTGCCCGAAGAACGTCACGCCGTCCCCGAACTCCAGGCCGTTGCCCTCGCCGGGGAAGACCTCCGTTCGATGCCTGTAACCCACCTCCAGCAGCGCGTACGCCGGCAACGGGTAGAACGAACCGCCCAGCGACGCCCACAGCGTCGCGTCCAGCTGACCGTCCCCGAACGCCGGGAAGCTCGCCGCCTCCGGCCCCACGA
>CAJXPN010001136.1 GCA_913058025.1 uncultured Myxococcales bacterium
GAGCTTGAGCTCGTGGCCGCGCGTGAGCACGAGCGGCGCGGTCGCCTTCGGGCTCACGCAGATCCAGTCGATCCCCGCGGGCGCCTCCTGCGTGCCGTTGGTCTCCACGGCGATCTCGAAGTCGAGCGCGTGCAGCGCGTCGATCGCGGCCTCGTCGAGTTGGAGCAGCGGCTCACCCCCCGTGCACACCACGAGCTTGCGCGCCCGCGGGCCGCTGCCCGACGGCCACGCCGCGTCCACCGCCTGCGCGAGCGCCGCGGCGTCGGCGAACTTCCCGCCGCCCTCGCCGTCGGTCCCCACGAAGTCCGTGTCGCAGAAGGTGCAGGTCGCCTTGTGGCGGTCCTTCTCCCGGCCCGTCCAGAGGTTGCACCCCGCGAACCGGCAGAACACCGCCGGCCGCCCCGCGTTCGCCCCCTCTCCCTGGAGGGTGTAGAACAGCTCCTTGATCGAATACGCCATCGCTCCGCTCCTCTTCTTTTCCGCGGCCTGCCTGACCGGGGCACGAACTTGGACAGTTCGAGCGCTCGGGTCAAGTCACCGCGGCTCTATCGCGTCCCAGTCGAAGACCGAACGGGTCCTCCCGATTCGGTGCGCGGCTGCCTCTGCGCCGAACCCGAAGAACCTCCTGAGACCCACCACGCCCGCGTCCTCGTGCTTCGCGAGCAGCGACTCCTGGAGGTCCAGGCTGTCCCCGTGGTGCTCGGTGATCAGGACGTCGAGGTTCGGGCACGCCTCCAGGATGACGTCCACGTGTGTGCGCTGGCTCCACTCCTCGGGGACCTCCAGGTGACGCAACGTCTGACACAACGAGCCATGAATCCACGGCCCGGAGGGGTGGTCGCGATCGTCCTCGGCGTCGAGCACGCAGAGCGTATCGATCGAGGTCTCTCGCTGGAGCGACAGCGGCACCAACGTCGCGCTGCCAAGCTCCAGTGACGTGAGCACCGGGAGCGACAGGTTGCGCTCGAGCGAGCCGAGGACGCCGAGGGTCACGTTCATGTCGTAGAGCCCGCCCACGCTCAGGTGCTCGAGCCGCGAGAGCCCGGGGCTCGCGAAGAGCGCGTCCCATTGGTGGCCCTCGAGGTCCCTCAAGATGTACGCGGAGAGCGACCGCAGGCACTCGATGTAGCGGTTCTCGGCGAGCGATCGGAGCTCGTCGAAGCCCGTGTGCCCTTCGATCGCGAGGTCCTCGACGTCGCGAAGCCTGGGGTTGCCCAGGAGCTCCTTCCACGGCTCCACGTTCCCGTTCGTGGGCTGGAGCCTGAGCCGACGTAGCTCCGAGGTCACGCCCGAGGCCGCGAGGCGCTGCTCCATGAACCCCTCTAGCCTCGGCACCCAGAGCTCCTCCAGGTTGACAAGGCTCGTCGACCTCATGAGCTGCGTGTAGAGGACCTCGGAGTGGGTCGGCGGGAGCGCGATCGCGAGCCGTCGGAGTCGGCCCCAGCGCCCGTCGAACCGCAGCGATGGCATGGGACCCCCCGGGAGTGACTGGAGCGCGAGCGTCTCCATGCCGAGCTCACCAGCGTGCGCGTCGAGCGCCTCGATGATCGCGCCGATGGCCTCCGCGTCGAGGCCGCCGCCGTTCGACGGCCCCGCGTTCAGTTCGAGCGTGCGGAGCTCGGGTGCGCGATCGATGAGCCAGTCGAGGATCGCGTCGAGGTCGTCGCGGAGCAGGTGTCCGAACGAGGCCCCCTCGAGCGCGCCGCCCGGCGCGTTCATGTCGAGCGTGTGGACGTCGCGCTCCGTGACGCGCACGCCATGCAGCTCGATGTGCGCGACCCCCGGTACGCCGGAGATGAAGTCGGAGAGCGCCCGCTGTCGTCCGAGCTCGTCCGTTCTGCCGAGCAGCGTCAGGCGCTCCAGCCGTGGCATCGAGTCGGCCCAGCCGGGCTCCAGCAGGTCCACCCTGCATCGCGTGATCCCCGAGAGCGCGTCAGCCGAGGAGAGGATGTCCGCGAGCTCGTTGTGTGACGGAGGCAGGATGAGGTCGCGCACGAACCGCAGGTCGAGCTCGTCGCACACCGCGAGCTCGGGGCACCGCCCCCCGCGCACCAGCCTGGCCCGCCACGCGAGCGGGGCGGGGCGAGGGCGCGCCCAGCGGCGCACGTGGTCCGCGGCGTAGGGGAGGGCGACGCGCTTGAGCTCGGCGGCGTCGCCCCACGCGTCGATCAGCGCACACACCTCCTCGAACGGCTCGTCGTGGCGCTGAAGCAGCGCGCGCAACGCGCCGAAGCTCGAGGTCTCCCCGCTCACTCGTCCCTGTCTCTTATACACATCTCCGAGCCCACGAGACAGGCAGAAATCTCG
>CAJXPN010001137.1 GCA_913058025.1 uncultured Myxococcales bacterium
TCCCTCACCTGCGCGCCGCCGCCAAGGCCCGGCCTGGCAGCGCCGCGCCGCCGCTCAACGAGATGCGCGCGCACCAATCACTCGACGACACCAACGAGGCCAACGTCGCCTTCGAGGCCGCGACCACCGCCGACAACGAGACCGCGCTCGCGCACATGGCGCTGCGCAAGCGCGACGTCAACAGCTGGCTGCTCGTGGAGAACGCCCCCCTCGACGTCTTCGAGGAGTACCTCCTCGCCAACGAGGCCCCCGAGGACCTCGCCATCATCTCCAGGTTCTGGCCATTCATCGCGGGGCCGAAGGTCCCGTTCGATTTCTCGCTCTATATGGGCCTGATCGGGCTGGGGCTCGCGCTCCTCACGCTCCCCCGACCCATCCAGCGCTCGAGCTCCACGGTCTGCCCCTCCTGCGGGGGACCCCGCGATCCGGAAGACGGCGCCCAGAACGGCGACCACCACTACTGCCTGAGCTGCTACGACACGTTCGTCGCGGGCGCGCGCCTGACCTACCACGAGCGCGTCGCGAACGAGGCCCGGCTCGGCTCACGTCGGCGCGGGCTCGCGCTCATGCGCAGGCTCTTCTCCGCCCTCATCCCCGGCACGGGACACGCCATGGCAGGCTACGGCGCCTTCGGGTTCGCCCTCGCCTTCACATGGATCGCGTCGACCGTGATCCTCGCCAGGCAATACGGCGTCTGGCGAGCCCCTCAGGAGCTCGCGCCCACCGTCTGGGTCGAGCTCGGCGCGATCGCCTGGTTCGCACTCGTCGCGTCCTTCCTCATCGGCATATGGGGCGCCGCGCGCGACATCCCCCCCGCGGACATTCGCACGAAGACGTTCAACCGCGCCCCCGACGCCGACGGCTACGGCCTCGAGAAGAGGAGCGCGCCGTCGAACTCCGGCGAGTTCGCGACGTCTCGCCCCGAGGCAGACGTCCGCCCCATCGAAATCGACTGAACGCACACGGAGCCCTCAATGAGCACACCACACCAGCAAGCGCCCGCGCCTCCCCCCGAGGAGTCCTCCGGCTCGACCCTGCGCACCGCCATCCTCCACCACCTCATGACCACGGTACTCATCGTCGCCACGATCTCGTTCGCGATCTGGGGCTACTTCAACTTCCGCGCCGGTGACTTCTTCTACGAACCCTCCGAGCAGGACGAGTCGCGCACCATGCAGCGCTACCTCGTCGCCAGCCAGATCCACCGATTCGACTTCGCCGCAGAGGCCTACGAGGCCATCCACAACGCGCCCCCCAAGTCCATGGACGACCTCATCGCCGAGGGCCTCATACTCGAATCCGACCTGACCTACCCCTCCCCCAAGATCACCTACTCGATGCGCATCGAGGACGACCACGCAGTCGTCTCCGCGGGCACCAACGCCCCCGCGACCGCCGCACCAGAAGCCGCCGACTCACCGGAAGCGGAGGCGCCCAAGAAGAAGAAGACGCGCAAGAAGACACGCAAGAAGACGCGCAAGAAGAAGGCCGACCAGGAGTGAAGGTTCACTCCGCGGCCCCATACATCGATGTATGGACCACACACGGCTGTAGCCAAAGACGCATGCAGATCAAGCCCTTGGGTTGTCCCAGACTTCCACACAAGGAGCCAGGTCATGCGCAACGCCTCACTCGTCTCACTCGTCCTCGGACCAGTGGTGCTCCAGCTCGACGAGCACGTCGGCATGACGCCGCGCCACCGACCTCGGCAGCACCACCACGCCCAACCCATCGACCCCGGCGGCCCGACGCACGCCCATGCTCGACGCCGTCACCACCGGGACGACCTCGGGCAGGTTCGCGCGCCTCCGGGAGCAGCGACAGATGCTCCGACCAGTCGATCCAATCGAGTTCCTCCGGGGCGGACCATGCACCCCTCGCGTCGAGGTACGACCGCGCGGCGTAGACCCCGAACGTGAACGCGCCAAGCCTGGCCACACGGCGCTGCTCGTCGCGGGTCGGCCGGACGAACCTGAGCGCCAGATCCGCCTCCAACCTGCTCATGTCACGCAGCTCGACGCCAGTCACCAGGTTGAGGTACACGCCGGGGTGGCGCGCCCGAAACACACCGAGCATCGGCACGAGCAGGTGCTCGGTCAGGTCCTCCGTGCTCGCCAGCGTCACCACCCCCCTCGGCGCGCTGCCGTACGCGCTCGCCTCGCTCATCAGCGCCCTCTGCGCGGCCTCCATCTCCTCGGCGCGAGGCAACAACGCGAGGCCGAGTTCGGTCGGCGTCACCCCCTCCGGGGTCCTGGCGAACAACGCCCCCCCAACGCCTCCTCCAGGCTGTCTCTTATACACATCTCC
>CAJXPN010001138.1 GCA_913058025.1 uncultured Myxococcales bacterium
ATTTCTGCCTGTCTCGTGGGCTCGGAGATGTGTATAAGAGACAGACCATGTCCGGAGCCCCTTGCAGCATGCGGGGGGCGCCAAGACCCGAAGGGTCGGCGGCGGGGGCTTCTGCCCCGAAACACACTCCACGCCAATCTCGGACGCTCCCAAAAGAGCCCCGCACCACACTCCCCGCCCACACGATCGCTCCCAACCCGGACCAGCGAGCTCAGATCCACCTGGCGTACAGCCGCTCGAGCTCGTCGATGGGGAGCGCGCGGATGACGCGGCCGAGGCGACCGGTGGTCTCGGCCCCGGCGAACAGCGCGTTCATGATGGCCTCCTCGGTGACGTCGACGGTGGCCTCGTAGAGGTCGTTGATGGCGTGGTCGGCGAGCAGGCTCCAGGTGAAGCGGTGGACGCTCTGGTCGCGCGGGACGACGTTGGCGGTGGAGAAGGCGAGCATGAGCTCGCCTGAGCCGTGGTGCGCGGTGGAGCCGCAGCGGCCGACGCCAAGAGCGGCGCGCTTGGCGAGGCGCTCGAGCTGGTGGGGGCCGAGCGGTGCGTCCGTGGCGATGACGCAGACGATGGAGCCGTAGTTCTCGACGCGGCGCAGCTCGGGCGCCCAGTCCCTGGCGAGGTGGCGGCCCAGCGGCATCCCGTCGATGCGGAGCTGCTCGATCGTGCCGAAGTTCGACAGCACGAGCGCGCCGACGGTGAAGCGCTCGCCGCCGATGGTCACGACGCGCGACGAGGTGCCGATGCCGGACTTCAGGTCGCAGGTGATCATGCCGGTGCCCGCGCCCACGCCGCCCTCGGCGACGGGGCCGTCGGAGGCGTCGGCGATGGCCTGGGAGACGTGCTCGGGGAGCACGTGGCGGCCAGCGACGTCGTTGAGCCAGGAGTCGTCGCACTCGCCCACGATCGGTATGAGGACGTCGGCCTCGTGGCCGATGGAGTCGTGGCGGTCCATCATGTAGTCGACGATGCCCTGGGAGCACGCGCCCACGCTCATCGTGTTGGTCAGCGCGATGGGGGTCTCGAGCAGCCCCCACTCGCGGACCTGCGTGATGCCGGAGAGCTCGCCGGCGCCGTTGAGGACGAAGGCGGCGCCGACGACGCGCTCGTCGAAGATCCGGCCGCCGTTGGGCATCACGACGGTGACGCCCGTGCGCGCGACCAGCGGGCCGTCGCTGGACACGGTGGCGTGGCCGACGAGGACGCCCTCGACGTCGGTGATGGAGTTGAGCGGTCCGGTGGGGCGAGGGCCGATCGCGACGCCGTGGTCACGCGCCCTCATCGCGCGCGCTCCCGTGACTCGGTGCGGCGGCGGAGCGCGGGCGCGAGGATCGCGGCGACGAGCGCGCCGTGGTCCATGCCCGCGCGTTCGGCGATGACGCAGAGGTCGGAGAAGCCGGGGCTCAGGCCCGGGAGCGGGTTGCACTCGATGAAGTTGGGGACGCCGTCGGCGTCCAGGCGGACGTCCACGCGTGCGACGTCGCGGCAGCCGAGCGCGTCGAAGGAGCGGCGCGCGACGTCGATGATGGACGCGGCGAGCGCGTCGTCGATCTGGGCGGGGACCTCGAAGTGGACGCCGCCTTCCTCCTCGGTCTTGTGGGCATAGGAGTAGACGGGGTTGGCGCCAGCGGAGGCGTCGAAGACGATCTCCATGATGGGCAGCGCGCGCGGGTCGCGCTCGCCGAGCAGGCCGACGGTGAACTCACGCCCGGGGAGGAACTCCTCGAGCAGCGCGGCCGAGCCGTAGCGGGCGTGGACGTCGGCGACCTGGGCGCGCATGGCGTCTACGTCTGCGGCGACGGAGGCGGAGTGGACGCCCTTGGAGCTGCCCTCGGCGTTGGGTTTGACGATGACGGGGAAGCGCAGGCCTTGGGTGGGGGGCGCGTCGCCTGGGGCGACGAGCCAGCCGCGCGCGGTGGCGACGCCGGCCTCGCGCACCAGCCGCTTGGCGAGCTGCTTGTCGAGCGTGACGGCCATGGCGCCGGCGTCGCTGCCGGTGAACTCGATGCCCAGCAGGTCGAGCAGCGCGGGGACCTGGGCCTCGCGGTTGCGGCCTCGGATGCCCTCCGAGATGTTGAAGGCGAGGTCGATGTCGTGGGCGCCGAGCAGGCGAGGGAGCTCGGGCGTGGCCTCGAAGCGCGCGACCTCGTGGCCCAGCCTGGAGATGGCGTCGGCGATGGCGTCGACGGTGCGGGCGGAGTCGAACTCGGCCTCCTCGTCGCCGCCGCGGGGGTCGACGCGGCGCAGGTTGTAGACGAGCGCGACCTTGAGGGCGCCGTCGCGGGCGGGCGCGGTCGGG
>CAJXPN010001139.1 GCA_913058025.1 uncultured Myxococcales bacterium
TCGGCAGCGTCAGATGTGTATAAGAGACAGTTTCTTGTGTGATCATTCGAGGCGAAGAGGGCGAGGCGGATGAAGACGAGCGACTACGTCGACTCCCGTGATGGGACTCCGATCTGGTACGGGACGCTGGGCCAAGGTCCGGTGATGGTGCTCTGCGACGGGTTCGCCTGCGACGGGTTCATCTGGGCCCACATCATGGATTACTTCTGTGATGACTACACGCTGGTGCGCTGGCACTACCGCGGCCACGGGAGGTCCGGGACGCCAGAAGACATGTCACGCCTGGACGTCTCGGATCTCGTCGACGACCTGGAGGCGGTGCTGGACGCGCTGAAGGTGGAGGACGTGGTCCTCGTGGGGCACTCCATGGGCGCGCAGGTCCTGCTGCAGGCGTGGGCCGAGTATCCGGAGCGCATCCGCGCGATGGTGCCTATCTGCGGGACGTTCAAGCGCCCGTTGGAGACGTTCGGGGGGTCGGACTGGCTCGAGCGCGCGCTGCCCTACCTCGAGATGGCGGCTGCGGCTGCGCCGGGTGCGTTGCAGTCGGTCTGGAACATGGTCGCCCGGAGCGAGCTTACGTACCTGATGAGTCACGTGACCGAGTTGAACGCGAACCTCGTGCACGGCGCAGACTTCAGGCCATACCTCGAGCACATCTCGCAGATGGACGTGCAGGTCTACGTGGGGATGTTGAAGCTCCTGGCGGAGCACTCCGCCGAGGACATCCTCGAGACGGTCGACGTGCCGACGCTCGTGGTCGCGTCGGAGTTCGACACGTTCACGCCGATGTCGCGCTCGGAGGACATGGTGAGGATGCTGCCGAACGCGGAGCTTGTGGTGCTCCCCGGTGCGTCGCACGCGGGGCCCATCGAGCTACCTGAGACGGTGATCGGCGCGATGGAGAAGTTCCTGAACAGGATCTGACGCGACGGCTCGCGCTCAGGTGAGCTCGGAGAGCTCGAAGAGCGCGTGTAGTGAGACACCGTGCTCGGCGAGCTTCGCGGCGCCTCCGGCGCCTCGATCGACGACGCACACGGCGTGCCGGACGGTGAAGCCGGCGGCGCGCAGCGCCTCGATGGCGATGAGGGTGGAGCCCGCGGTGGTGACGACGTCGTCGACCGCGACGACCTCGGCGCCGTCGTGGATGCCTGCGGGGATCTCGAGCGCCTGAGTGGTGCCGTGGCCCTTGGCGGCTTTACGCACGATGATCGCGCCGAGCGCGTCTCCAGCGAGGTGTGCGGCGATGGAGGTCGCGGTGACGAGCGGATCGGCGCCGAGCGTGAGGCCGCCGACGGCGCCCGCGTCGGGCGCGACGGCCCGCGTGAGCCCGAGCAGCCCGCGTCCTATGAGGGCTGCGCCTTCGCCTGTCAGCGAGGTCTTCTTGACGTCGCAGTAGATGTTCGAGGACTCACCGGAGGCGAGCGTGAAGGTGCCCGTGCGCACGGAGTGCGCGCGCAAGAGCGACGCGAGCCGCGCGCGGTCGGGGTCGGGGAGGGTGTTCATGGTGTGCTCGACCGTACGGGTACCGGAGGGGAGGTCACTTGGCCTGGGCCTCGGCGAGGCGCTCGACGAGCTCACTCTTCGAGCCCGACACGGGGAGGTCGAGGAGGCGGAGCGCTTCTCGGAGCTCTTTGACGGTGAGTTCGTCGAGCGCCTCGAGCTCCGCGTCGGAGGGTCCACCGGCCAGAGGCTCGGTGGAGACCTCAGTGGTCTCCTCGAGCCGTGCTGCGGGCTCCTCCTCGACGACCGTGGTGGTCGTCGTGGTCGTGGTCGTCGCTGTCGCGGCGTTCGATGCGGCGGGCTTGGGTGTGGGCGCAGGGGTCGTGGCGACGGGCCGCGCCACGGGACGCGCGGGCGTCGGGCGGGCAGTTGTGGGCCGAGAGGGGACGGAGCGCGAGGGCGTGCTCGTCGAGGTCGCCTTGGAGGTGGACGCGGCGGGGACGTCTGCGTCGATGTCCATCTCGATGGCGCCGGTGAGGATGGCGCCGTCGTCGACCCGGAGCGCGCCGACGTCGAGGTCGGCGGTGACGCGAGCCGAGGGGCTCAGGTGCGCCCGCTTCGCCCGCACGGTGCCCGTGAGGGTGCCATGTACGACGATCTCGTCGGCGACGAGGGTGCCGTCGACGCGGCCCTGCTCGGTGATGGTGAGCGTGGCGGTGAGGTTCACCTCACCGTCGAGTTGCCCGGCGACGGTGACGTCGACGTCGCCGGAGAGCGAGCCGGAGACGCGGGTCTCCGGGGAGATGTAGGTCGAGTCGTTGGCGGGCATGTCGTGTCGGCGTCGAGGGGTCGCGTGG
>CAJXPN010001140.1 GCA_913058025.1 uncultured Myxococcales bacterium
TACGAGATTTCTGCCTGTCTCGTGGGCTCGGAGATGTGTATAAGAGACAGTGATCGAGGTGGCCGGGTTGACGCTGCGTTACGGTGGAGAGGGGCCGCTGGCGCTCGAGCCGACCCCGGACCCTGAGACGTTCACGTTCACCCACGAGGGGAGGCGCCACGTCTACCACGCGCCGACGGGCTCGCTGCCGATGTCCTTCGGGACCGACGCGGCCGCGGTGTGGCAGGTCAAGCGGAGGCGCCCGGTCCTGTTCACGGGGGGGTTCTGGGCGACCACGTCGACCTTCGACGTGGTCGGCTGAGTCGGGCCGCGGGGCTGGCGCATCGGGCGGCGCGGGTCACTTCGACGCGGAGACGTTGGCGCGCGCGCCCGGGGGGACGAGGAAGTCGGCGCCCATGTAGTAGACGGTGCCCTTGCCGAGCGCGGCGGCCTGCTTCCCGGCGACCTCGGCGTCCTTGAGGACCTGGACGTAGGCGACGTAGTCGCGGGTGAGCTGAGAGCGCAGGTCCTTGATGCCCTCGGCCTCGAGCTTGCGGGTGTCGCGCTCGGTCTCGGCCTCGATGAGTGAGACCTTGCGCTGCGCCTCGGCGCGGATGAGCTTGACGTCGCGCTCCTTCTCGGCCGTCTCGTTCTGGACCTTGCGGTCCTCCTGGGCCTCGAAGAGCTCGCGCTCCAGGCGCACCTTCGCCGTCTTCTGCTTCTCGGTCTGGAGCTCGGCGTCCTGGCGCGCGAGCTCGATCTGTCGGTTCTTCTCCACGATCTCGACGGGCAGCGTCATGTTCGAGACGGCCACGATCTTGATGATCACGGGGTTGTTCTTGTCCTTGAGCGAGGTGGTGATCTCCTCGAGGATCTGGTCGCGCAGCCCGAGGCGCACGCGCTTGACGTCCTCGATGGTGATCTCGGCGATGTAGTTGCGCAGCGACTCGCGCACGATCGGCAGGACGTAGAGCTCGTAGACCTTCCCGGGTTGGACGGTGTGGTCGGGGCCGGTGGTCACCTCGTTGATGAGCATCTCGAGGTGCTCACCGGTGCGGCAGTCCGCGGAGTAGGTGATGCGGAGGTCGATCGTGACGGTGATGTCGGACTTCGTGAGGACCTCGACCTCCTCGCGCACGTGCTGGTCGCGGCAGTCGACCACGCGGAGCTCGTCGTACACGCCCATGAAGTGGGTGCCCGAGCCGAGGACGTCGTCCGTCGCCAGGCCGCCGCCGCCGCTGTAGCCCGCGAGCATGCCCGTTCGGTCGAACAGGAAGCCCTTGTGACCCGGGGCGATGTCCTCGGTGTCGCAGCCCGAGGTCCCCATCGCTCCGGCGAACAGGAGCAGGACGATCGTCAGGGTGTGAAGCATCTTCTGCATTGGCATTCTCCTCATGGGCGCCGGCGACGAGGCCAGCGTCGGTGTTCTGATTCACTGCCTGGAAGTTAGTGCTGTTTTTAGGAACGGTCGAACGTTTTAATCGAATCATTTGGTTTGAGTGAATCGAATGATCGAGGAGCCGCCGCCGTCGCCGGGACGTCGGCCGGTGGCCTGGTGGGCGCGCGCCGCGAAACCCATGGCGGGCCGCAGAATAGAACGTACCTTGTCCTTTCTGGGCTGCGATCTATCTTGCCCAGGTCGGGTTTCGATGTGTGATGGCCGTGGAGAGGTGATCGGATGAAGATGGCGTTTGTGATGGACCCGATCGAGCGGGTGAACGTGGACATGGACACGAGCTTCGCGCTCATGTGGGCGGCCCAGGAGCGCGGGCACGAGGTGTTCCACGTGGCGCCCGGGGACCTCGAGGCCCGTGGTTCGCAGGCGTGGACGACGTGGAGGCGGGTCGAGCTGCGGCGCGTGCAGGGGGACCACGCGACGATCGGGGCGCCCGAGCGGGTGAACCTGGGCGAGGCCGACGTGATCTTCGTGCGCACGGACCCGCCGTTCGACGTGGCGTACCTGCACGCGACGCACATGCTCGAGCTGGCGCAGCGCGCGGGCGCGCTGGTGCTCAACGCGCCGCGCGGCCTGATGGCCGCCAACGAGAAGCTCTACGCGCTGCGCTTCCCCGACGTGATGCCGACGACGCTGGTGACGCGCTCGGCCGCGCGCATCAAGGAGTTCATGGCCGAGCTCGACGGGCGTTGCATCATCAAGCCGATCGACGGGCACGGCGGCGCCGGGATCTTCATGCTCTCCGAGGGCGATCGGAACCTCAACGCGATCATCGAGGTCTCCACGCGGGAGGGCCGCGACGCGGTCATGTGTCTGTCTCTTATACACATCTCCGAGCCCACGAGACAGGCAGAAATCTCG
>CAJXPN010001141.1 GCA_913058025.1 uncultured Myxococcales bacterium
CGTCAGATGTGTATAAGAGACAGACGCCGAACTCATCCAGGCCGGCGACCTGACATTCTGACGTCCCGAGATCCTTTCGGCCAACGCACCGTCTCTCATGAGGTCACCTCGCCTCCCCATGAGAGAACCACCGTGGACACCTGCTCGACCCCCGCGGCTCATCGTCTCACGGCCTCCGCCGCCATCGCGCTCGTGCTCGCGTGCGCCTCGAACGCTCAGGCTGGCCCACCCAACGCTCCGACGGGAGACCGCACACTCGACACCTTCCTCGCCGCGCCAGCGCGCGCCCGCGCGGACTTCTTCGGCGTCATGAGCCGCGCGTGCGCGCTGGAGCGCGAGGAGCCCGGGCGCTTCGCCTCCGCCACGCTCCCCGCGCTCCAGCGCGCACTCTCCGACTGGCCCACCGAGAGCCGCTACCTGGCCAGCGCGGGCGGCCCTCACGACTTCACCATCGACATCGAGGGGTCCCCGACCTGCATGACGCTCGCGCGGGAGCTTTGGATCTCGAGCCGCTTCATGAGCGCTGAGGCCATGCGCCTCCTCTTCCACCACCCCGCGCTCGCCAACCTCGAGCGCCTCCACGTCGACGGTCTCCGCGTCGCCCACACCAACCTCTCGGCGCTCACCGAGTCCGCCGCGCTCGGCAGCCTGCGCCACCTCGCCATCACCCAGGACTCCATCGGCCCCGACGCGATCGACGCCATCCTCGACTCGCCGCACCTGGCAAGCGTGACCTCGCTCGACCTCGGCAGGAACTTCATCCGCTCCGAGGGCGTCGCCGCGCTCGCGAAGAACCCCTCCGCCTCCAGGCTCCGCCACCTCGACCTGTTCTGGAACGACCTCCGCGCCGGGGATGTCGTCGCCCTCGCCACGTCGCCTCATCTGGCAGGCCTGACCTCGTTGAACCTCTCGAGCAACGCGCTTTGTGACGATGGCGTCTCGGCGCTCACCGGCTTCCTGCACCTCGAGCGGCTCGACATCTCCTCGGACGCTTGCGTGGTGAGGACCCGGACGCTCGTCGACCTCGTCGTCGACCCTGCCATGGATGGACTGCGCGACCTCGACCTGTCGGGCCTCCCGCTCCGAGACGAAGGCGTCACCG
Organism: uncultured Myxococcales bacterium; assembly: GCA_913058025.1. Taxonomy (GTDB): domain Bacteria; phylum Myxococcota_A; class Bradymonadia; order Bradymonadales; family Bradymonadaceae; genus CAJXPN01. Next base: position 1,103 of record CAJXPN010001141.1, read on the forward strand.
CGCTCGCCGGCGGTGACGGCCCGGCGCGCCTCGGGCGGCTCTGGGTCAAGGGCGCGTACATCACCCACGTGGGGATCGCCGCGCTCGCGACCTCACCGCGCGTCCGCACGCTCGAGAGCCTCAACGTACACGACAACCCGATCATGGACGCGGGCGTCGTGGCGCTGGCCACGTCACCCCACCTGACCTCACTCGCTCGCCTCTACATGGGCGGCACCCGCGTGACGCACGTTGGAATCGAGGCGCTCGGCGGCGCGGCGTTCGCGCGCCGCCTCGAGCACCTCTCCTTGAGCGGGAACGGGCTCGGACCGCGCGCGGCCACCTCCGTCGCCGGGCTCGACCTCCCCGGGCTCACGCACCTGGACCTGTCCATGAATGTGTTGGGCGACGCCGGCATCGAGACCCTCGTCTACGCCCCGTCGTTTCAGTCACTCCATATGCTCCACGCGACCGAGAATGGGGTTTCCCGACAGATGAGGAGCGTGACCAGTCGATCGCGACTCGGCCGGAGAGGTGCGCTCTGGCTCTCACTGTGACCTGCTTCGCCCACCCGACCATTCAGCCCTTGCCGATCTTCTCGAGCATCCCCAGCACCGCCTGCTCGTGTGCCTCGGTGTGCTGGACGAGGCCCTGGAGCGCCGCCGTGAGCTCGAGCGCGACCTCCATGTCCCTGTTGTACGTCTTACGCAGCGCGACCTTGGCCATGCGCACCGCCGGCGCCGGCAGCCTCGCGATCTCGGCGGCGATCTCGCGCGCCCTGGGGAGCACCTGCTCCGGCTCGACGACCTCGTGCACCAGCTCGATCGCCTCGGCCCTCTCCGCCCCGATCACGCGCGCCGTGATCACGAGCTCGACCGCCCGCGAGAACCCCACGATCCTCGTCAGCAGGTACGCGCCGCCGTCACCAGGGATGAGCCCGACCGCCGCGAAGGTCGACCCGAACTTCGCCCGCGAGCTCGCCACGCGAAGATCACACATCAACGTCAGGTCGAGCCCCGCGCCGATCGCCGCGCCGTTGATCGCCGCGATCGTCGGCTTGTCGAAGCGCTCGAAGTGCCTCGTGATGTTCTGGAGCCCGTTGGCGTAGCGGCCGCGCAGCTCCACAGGGTCCCCGGCGAACATCCCCTCGCGATCCCTCATCGCCCTGTCTCTTATACACATCTCCGAGCCCACGAGACAGGCAGAAATCTCG
>CAJXPN010001142.1 GCA_913058025.1 uncultured Myxococcales bacterium
ATTTCTGCCTGTCTCGTGGGCTCGGAGATGTGTATAAGAGACAGGCCCCGCGCTCAGCGATGAAGGTGTCGATCTGACGCTGATCCGGATGATGTGTGAGAAGAGCTACGCCGAGCGGTTGCGTTGGCTCAACGACGCCGCCAACGGGGTCTTGAGGTTGCGGCGTGCACGAAGAGTCACTTGATATACCAGGGATGCTCGAGGTGCTCACGCGCCACGGTGTCGAGTTCATCGTGGTCGGAGGTGTGTGCGCGACGTTGCACGGGGCGCCTGTGATGACGTTCGATCTCGACATCGTCCACCATCGCTCCGCGGACAACATCGACCGGCTCATCGAAGCGTTGAAGGAGCTCGACGCCATCTTTCGCACCCACCCAAAGAGGATCACCCCCAAGGCGTCCCACCTCGAGACCACGGGCCATCAACTCTTGAGGACGTCGAAGGGTGCGCTCGATCTCCTCGGGTCGCTCGATCAGGGGCGTACCTACGAAGCGCTCCTGGAGCACACGTTCCTGATCGAGGATCAGGACGGGATGCGCTTGCGGATCCTGGAGCTCACGGAGCTCATCGAGATCAAATCCAGGGCAGGTCGCCCCAAGGACATCGCGGTCCTGCCGACATTGAGAGCGACCTTGCAGGTCATGAGCGAGGAATGAGGCCCGCCGTCGGGCGAGCGGGTTCCTTGACCTGGAGTTGTGCACGAGCGCTTCGGCGACCGCTGTGTTGGGAGCGCGGGTGACGCGCACTCAGCGCTCACCCGAGCGCCTCGGCCTCGCCATACCCGAAGTCGGCCCGACCGACGCGTGGGCTTCACCTCTCTTCGATGAGCGCGCGCCACGCGTCGAGTTCACGCTCACGCAGGCGATACCGGAGCAGGTTGCCGGGGTGGAGCCCCTCCAGATCGGCGAGCACGAGGCCGGTGAAGCGCACGGCGTCACCTTCGTCCTCGAACATGGCGTGGGCGCGCTCTTCGACGAAGTCCTCGGCGGGGTGTACGCGCGCGGAGACGACCCGCCTGACGAGCTCGTAGATGGAGTCGCGGTGGAGCTGGCGGAAGGGGTCGGGTGGGGCGAGGACGCTGGCGACGTCGGGGTAACGCACGCACGAGCGCTCGTAGGCCCAGATGAAGAGTTCGCGCAGCGGGCCGAGGTCGCGCTGCTCGTACAGGCACAGCGTCGCGCGCAGGTAGTCCTGCCGGGGGACGTCCACAAACGAGAGCGGCCTCATGTTGTGGCGCAGCAACGGGATGTTCGTGGCGAGGCGGGCGGTGCGCTTGTTCCCGTCGATGAAGGGTTGGAGGTAGGAGAGGAACGCGAGCAGGAAGAGCGCGCGCCGCAGCGGCGACTCGAGCCGGCGCGCCTTGGCCAGCGTGGTCGCGAACGCCTCCTCGAGGAGCTGTGGGAGCGCCAACGGGGTGTAGGTCGACTCCCCGATGCGCACGGCCGCGTGCCGTACGCGCCCGGCGAGGCGAGGATCGGCGAGCAGGTTCTCCATGAGCGTGGCGTGCAGGCCGCACACGCTGCGCGAGTTCGGTGCCATGTGGTCGATCTCTTCGACGAGCAGCTCGATGGCGCGCTTGTGGTTCAGGATCATCTGGGTCTCGTTTGGGTCCTTGCCCACGAGGGTCTGACCCGAGAGCAGCCGCTGCGTGTCGAGCAGCGTGTAGGTGTTTCCCTCGAGGTTCGAGGACGCCCAGGACAGATCGATGATGAGTCGTTCGAAGATCTGGCGCGCGTAGGTCCCCGCGGGGGCGTCGCGCTCGTCGGTGCGCCCGAGCGCCTCGAGGTGCTCGAGTTCTCCCGGAGAGAGCAGGTCCGAGGGGCTCAGGCCGATGACCCAGTCGGCCTCGTAGCGCGCCAGCGGTCTCATGTGTATGGGCCGAGCGAGCGACTCGAGCGCATCCATCGAGGCCGCCGAGAAGAACCCCGAGGCCTCACCAGCGCTCGCTCGCCGGGCCTGCCGCGCCTCGCCGGGGTGGGCGTGAGGGACCTGCGACGTCGCAGACGAGGTGACCGCCTCATAGCGTGTGCCGCGGGTTCGCCCCGTCTTTCGCACGGTGCCTTCATCCTCCAGGCTCGCGAGCCGCGCGCGGACCTGCGCTCGGCTCAACCCCATGTCCGAGATCTCGGCCTCGACGTCTTCGATCGACACCGCGCCACCCAACGCGACCAGCGCATCCTGGATGCGCTCCTTCTCAACGCGTTGCTTCTTGCTCATTGGGCCGCCTCACGGGAGGTTTTTGGACAAAATTAGCGCTATAATTGCGCAATTATAGCGCTAATTTTGTCCAAA
>CAJXPN010001143.1 GCA_913058025.1 uncultured Myxococcales bacterium
CGAGATTTCTGCCTGTCTCGTGGGCTCGGAGATGTGTATAAGAGACAGGCGCTGGGGGACGAGGAGCGCGGCGATGGCGGTGAGGACGAGGACGGTCTTGAAGTTTAGTTTGGGGATCCACCAGGGGCGCCGGACGCCGTCCGTCTCTGAGTGCTCTGGGTCGTTGGGTGTCATGGTGGCTTGACGTGGTGCGGGGGTGGGGTGAGCTTGTGCGCGGCGCGCGCGGGCGCGGCGTGGACTGATTGGGAACGAGGAGAGCAGATGCGTCAAGTGGCGGTGTGTGTGGTGGTGGTCGTGTTGGGCTTGGCGATGGGGTGCAAGCCGAAGGCTGACGCGGGCGTGACGCAGATGGGCAACCTCGATGGGAACGCCCGCTTGAGCGCGACGGTGGTGCCGCTCTCCTACGACCTGGAGCTGCGGATCGACCCGCGCGGGGAGGAGTCGGGGGCGATGTCGGGGAGCGCGACGATCGTGATCCGCGTGGACGCGCCGACGTCGACGATCGCGATGCACGCCGAGGGGATGGCGATCAGCCGCGCGCTGGTCGACGGGAAGAGCGCGCGCGCTCTCTCGGGGAAGAACGGCGGCCTCGAGCTCAAGGCGGGCTCGGAGCTGGGCGTGGGCGAGCACGTGCTCGAGCTGAGCTGGGAGGCGTCGATCGACGACGCGCCGGAGGGGCTCTACCGGGTCAAGAGCGGCGAGGACTGGTACGCGTTCACGCAGTTCGAGCCGCTGGAGGCGCGCGAGGCGTTCCCGTGCTTCGACGAGCCCGGCTTCAAGACGCCGTACACGGTGTCGTTGGAGGTCCCCGAGGGGATGATGGCGGCGGCGAACGCGCCGAGCGAGGGGTTGCCCGAGACGGAGTCCGAGGGTGAGGGCGCGTTCACGCGCTACAGGTTCGCGCAGACGAAGCCGCTGCCGACGTACCTCGTGGCGTTCGCGGTGGGTGCGTTCGGGGTGGTCGAGGCGCCGGCGGGGGCGATCCCCGGGGTTCCGCTGCGCGCGCTGGTGCCGAAGGGGAAGGAGGCGCTTGCGGCGTACGCGCTCGAGCACACGCCCGAGATCCTGGCGAACCTGGAGGGTTACTTCGGGGAGGCGTACCCGTACGAGAAGCTGGACCTGGTGGCGGTGCCCAACTTCAGGTTCGGCGCGATGGAGAACGTGGGGTTGGTGACGTTTCGGGAGAGCCTGATGCTGATCGACGCGGACCGCTCGACGGCGCGCGAGCGTTACGCGCTGCGGTCGGTGACCGCGCACGAGCTCGCGCACATGTGGTTCGGCAACTTCGTGACGCCGACGTGGTGGGACGAGCTGTGGCTCAACGAGTCGTTCGCGACGTGGATGGCCTCGAAGGTGATGGAGGAGCTGTACCCGGAGGACGGCGAGGCGGTGCGGCGCGTGCGCGGTCGCCGCTGGGTGATGAGCGCGGACTCGCGTGAGGGGACGAGGGCGATCAGGCAGCCGATCACCAACGGCGGCGACGTGTACAACGCGTTCGACGGGATCACGTACGGGAAGGGCGCGGCGGTGCTGGGGATGACCGAGCGTTGGATCGGCGCCGAGCAGATGCGTGAGGGCGTGCGCGCCTACATGAAGGCGAACCCGCACGGGTCGGTGGACACGAAGTCGCTGATGGAGGCGCTGGAGGCGTCGAGCGGGAAGCCGGTGTACGAGGTGCTGAGCACGTTCCTGGATCAGCCGGGCGTGCCGGTGCTCGAGGCGGGCGACGTGGTGTGTGAGGGTGGGGGCGGGACGGTCGCGGTGAAGCAGTCGCGCTACCTGCCGGCGGGGACGGGCGCGGCGAAGGGGGCGACGTGGTCGATCCCGGCGTGCGTGAAGTACGAGGGAGTGGACGGCGCGTCGTACACGACGTGCGAGGTGCTCGAGGGTGAGGAGAGCGTGCTCGAGCTGGAGGTGTGCCCGGCGTGGGTGTTCCTGAACGCGGACGTAGCCGGCTACTACATGTGGAACACGTCGGCGCAGGGGCTCCCGGAGGTCACGAGCGCGCCGATGTTCGCGGCGTTGACGAGGGCGGAGCGGATCGCGTCGGTGGGGAACCTGAAGAAGCTGCTGGACGCGGAGGTGCTCGAGCCAGGGGCGTACTTCGACGCGGTGCTGCCGCAGCTCGCGTCGCCGGACGACCTGTTGGCGAGCGAGGGGTTGAGCGGGCTGGCGCTGATGGCGGCGCCGGCGCGTGACGCCGGCGAGCTCGAGGCCTACGCGAAGCTCGTGCGCGAGCGGGTGGGGCCGCTGGCTGTCTCTTATACACATCTGACGCTGCCGAC
>CAJXPN010001144.1 GCA_913058025.1 uncultured Myxococcales bacterium
TGTGTATAAGAGACAGGCTACGAGAAGCAGTACCACGTGGTCTTCGACCCGGCGTCGCTGATCAAGTTCGAGCTCACGCTCGACGACGTCGCCGAGGCGCTGCGCGCGAACAACTCGAACGTGGGTGGCGGCGTCGTCGACAGGGGCGGGGAGGCCCAGATCGTCCAGGGCGTGGGGCTGGCGCGCGGGGTCGAGGACCTCGAGCGGATCGTGATCTCGGCGCATGAGGGCCGGCCGATCACGGTCGGGGACGTCGCGCGCGTGGAGATCGGGGACGAGATCCGGCGCGGCGCGGCGACCGCCGAGGGCCGAGGAGAGGCGGTGCTCGGGCTGGGGTTCATGCTGATGGGTGAGAACAGCCGGGAGGTCACGCGGCTGCTCGAGGAGCGGCTAGAGGAGGCCAGGCTCAGCGTGCCCGAGGGCGTCGAGCTGACGCCCGTCTACAGCCGCACGGCGTTGGTGGACGAGGTGCTCGAGACGGTGCGCGAGAACCTGCTCGAGGGCGCGCTGCTGGTGGTCGCGATCCTGTTCGTGTTCCTGGGGAACCTGCGCGCGGGGCTGATCGTCGCGCTCGCGATCCCGCTGTCGATGCTCTTCGCGTTCAACGCGATGCTCCAGTTCGGCGTGGCCGGGAGCCTGATGAGCCTGGGGGCGATCGACTTCGGGCTCGTGGTGGACAGCTCGGTGATCATGGTCGAGAACGCGGCGCGCCGGATCGACGAGGACACGGAGGGCCGGAGCATCCGAGACATCGTGCGCGACGCGGCGCTCGAGGTTCGGCGACCGACGCTCTTCGGCGAGCTGATCATCGCGATCGTGTACCTGCCGATCCTGGCGCTCGAGGGGGTCGAGGGGAAGCTGTTCGCGCCGATGGCGCTCACGGTGATCTTCGCGCTGGTGGGCTCGATGATCATCTCTCTGACGCTGATGCCCGCGCTGGCGACGGTCGCGCTCAAGAAGCGCGAGGGCGGCCACAGGGACGGGCTCGTGGTGCGCGCGCTGGCGCGCGTGTACGGGCCGGTGATCCGGTGGGCGCTGGCGAAGAGGGCGCTGGTGATCGCGATCGCGCTGCTGGTTCTGGGGAACGCGGTGTTCCTGAGCACGCGGCTGGGCTCGGAGTTCGTGCCGCGGCTGCGCGAGCACGCGGTGGTGATCAACACGGTGCGGCTGGCGGGGGTCTCGCTGAACGAGTCGGTGCGTTACGGGACCAAGATCGAGCAGCTCCTGCTCGCCGCGTTCCCCGACGAGGTCGAGCACGTGTGGACGCGCACGGGCACGGCGGAGGTCGCCACGGACCCGATGGGGCTCGAGGTCTCGGACGTGTTCCTCACGCTCAAGCCGCGCTCGGCCTGGCGCCGCGCGGGGACCCAGGACGAGCTGATGGCCCGGATGGGCGAGGAGCTCGACGGCCTGCCGGGGATGAGGTCGGTGTTCACGCAGCCGATCGAGATGAGGATGAACGAGATGGTCGCGGGCGTGCGCGCGGACCTTGGCGTGAAGCTCTACGGGGACGACTTCGAGGTCCTCAAGGAGCGCGCCGAGGCGATCCGGGAGGTCGTCGCGGGGGTCGAGGGCGCGGCCGACGTCACGGTCGAGCAGCTCACGGGGCTGCCGATCCTGCGGATCGAGGTCGACCGCGAGGCCGTCGCGCGCCACGGGATCCCGGCGCGCGAGGTGCTCGAGCTGGTCGAGGCGCTGGGGAGCCGGCGCGTGGGCGAGGTGGTCGAGGAGCAGCGGCGCTTCGACCTCGTGGTCAGGCTCGACGACCGCTACAGGGAGGACCCCAGGCTGATCGAGAGGCTGCTCGTGACCGCGCCGGGAAGGCGCCGCGTGCCGCTGGGTGAGCTCGCGAGCGTGAAGGTCGTGGAGGGGCCGTCGACGATCCAGCGCGAGTGGGCCAAGCGGCGCATCACGATCCAGGCGAACGTGCGCGGCCGGGACATCGGCTCGTTCGTCGAGGACGTGAAGGCGGCGCTGGGCGAGGTCTCGCTGCCGACGGGCTACTACGTGCGCTACGGGGGCCAGTTCGAGCACCTGGAGCGCGCGAGGTCGCGGCTGATGCTGGTGGTACCGATCGCGCTGCTGCTGATCTTCTCGTTGCTCTACATGACCTTCGGGAGCGTGCGTGACGCGGTGCTGGTGTTCACGGGCGTGCCGTTCGCGGCGGTGGGCGGCGTGGCGGCGCTGTGGCTGCTGGGGATGCCGTTCTCGATCTCGGCGGGGGTCGGGTTCATCGCGGTCTCGGGGGTCTCGGTGCTCGGGCAGCTCGTGCTGGTCTCGCG
>CAJXPN010001145.1 GCA_913058025.1 uncultured Myxococcales bacterium
GATCGTCGGCAGCGTCAGATGTGTATAAGAGACAGGGAGACCCCCGGCGCGATGATCGACGCGATCGTGGAGGGTGGGTACGAGGACGTGTTGCGCCGCGCGTTCGAGAACGCGGACAACCGGCTGGGGGACCTGAACCAGCTCGCGAGCTACGCGTCGCAGTTCGAGGACCTGGACCGGTTTCTGGGTGAGATCTCGCTGCTCACGACGCTCACGGGCCAGGACATCAAGGTCGGCGGGGGAGGGGACGTCGAAGACGAGTGCGTGACGTTGTCGTCGATCCACCAGTCGAAGGGGCTGGAGTGGTCGGCGGTGTTCGCGCTGTGGCTCTCGGACGGACAGTTCCCGTCGGAGAGATCGATGGAGGACCCGGCCGAAGTCGAGGAGGAGCGCCGGCTGTTCTACGTGGCGACGACGCGCGCGAAGGACGACCTGTACCTGTGCCAGCCGTTCATGGGGACGGGGCGAGGTCGGGGCGCGGCGTTCTTGAGGCCGTCGATGTTCCTCGCGGAGCTCGACGTGCCGGGTATGGAGGAGGAGGAGCCGTGGGAGCGGTGGGTGATCGAGGCGGCGGCTCGGGGGAGGTGAGCCGCCGGTGCGTCACGCCTCGCGCTGAGGCTCGCGCTCGATGAGGCTCATGACGAGGTGCACGCAGCCCGCGGTGAGGGCTGTGCCGAGGGCGCATGAGGTGGCGATTGCTGCGATTCCGATGAGCATCGACGTATCCTGAGCGAGTGGGCGTCATCCTGACGCACGGATTTGGCGAAAAGCCGGTCGGAGATTGGACCTACGGGATTGTGTTGTCAAGCCGTGCGTGGCTCAGGTGAACCTTGCGATGCTCAGGCCGATGTTGTCGCCGCCGCCGCCGCGGTTCGCCAGGACGATCATCTCGAGGCAGGCGAGGTCGGGGTTGGGCTCGGTGAGCATGATCGACAGGATGTTGTCCTCGGCGACGAGCTGGTTGGTCCCGGCGAAGTCGAGGAGGCCGTCGGTGGTGAGGAGGAGGGTGTCCCCCGGCGCGACGGGGAAGCGGAACATGTCCGGCTGAGGCGGGACCGCGACGAGCATCCCTGCGTCGACGTAGAAGGTGCCCAGGCAGCGCGCGAGCGCGTCCCCGTGAGGGAGCGCGAGCGCGGAGTCGGCGGGGACGCCGTCGAGGACCGAGAGGGTCCACAGGTTGTGGTCGATGGTGATCTGCTCGAAGGCGGTGCCGCGCTGGAGGTAGCCGCGAGAGTCGCCGAGGGAGCCGAGCGTGACCAGGCCGTGGTGGATGATCGTGACGAGGGCGGTCGTGCCCATGACCTCGTGCGGGTTGCCCGAGAAGGGTGTGTGGTGTGCGTTGACGTGGTCGACGATGCGGCGGTTGGCGCGCTCCAGGATGGAGAAGATCGCCTCGAATTCGTCGATCGGCTCGTCCATCAGGTAGCGCGGGAGGAGCTCTTCCCAGGCGAGCACGGCCTCGGCGGTGATCGCCTCGGAGGCGAGGTCGCCGGAGCCGTAGGACGCGGTGGAGACGCCGTCTGCGACGATGATGAGCGAGAAGCCGCCGTCGTCCGAGGTCTTGGCGAAGATGCTGTCCTGGTTGACCGGGTTGCGCCGCTTCTTGGCGATGCCGATGTGCCGGTCTGCGGCGACGCGGACCTTGGTGACGCGCGGCGAGTCGATGGCGTGGAGGCGCTCGGTGACGAGCGAGACGGCGCGATCGAAGGCGGCGTTCATCGAGAGGACGTCGGAGTGGCGCTCGGTCGGGTCGGGGCGCGTGGCGCGCGAGATGACCGAATGGACGCCGAGCGGGAAGTCGGGGCGGAAGTTGCGCATCGGCAGCGCCGGGACATGGCGCGTGTAGACCGAGGTCGGAGGGAGCACGCCGGCGGTCATGTAGTAGAGGAGCATGCCGAGCGAGAAGATGTCACACGACTCTGTGATCTCGGCGCGCGTGCGCCCGAACATCTCGGGGGGGGAGAAGCCCATGACGACGGGGATCTCGTCGACGTCCGCACCGATGGCGAAGAAGCCGCCCGCGCCGTCGATGAGCGTGCCGGGAGGGGGAGGGCCGAGGTCTTCGGAGGCCTCGGACATGGGCCGGAATGCGTCGACGTAGCTAAAGCCGCCCTGGATGGTGCCCGAGACGTTGAACCCTGGCTCGTCCTCCTCGTCCGTGCGCTCGTCGCCCAGCGTGGCCTGTGGGACCTCGGGGACGGCGTCGATGGTCGGGGCCTCGTCAGCGATCATGCTGTCTCTTATACACATCTCCGAGCCCACGAGACAGGCAGAAATCTCGT
>CAJXPN010001146.1 GCA_913058025.1 uncultured Myxococcales bacterium
GGCGGCGGGGAGGGCAGCCGCGCCTCCTCCACCCTCCATCACGAACCCCACCCTTCGCCCTCCAGGAAGCGCCTTGCTCAGAAGTCCTCGCCGACCAGCCAACGCGACGTCACGAGCCTGTCGATCTGGCGAAGCATCTTCCTGGGGGTGCTCGTGTCGTGGAGCGTGAGGTCGAGCAGGCCCGTGAAGTGCTGAGGCAGGCGGCGGAGCAGGGCGCCCGCGCCCTCGGCGCCGATGTCCTCGTTGCCGTACAGGTGCAGGTGCTCGAGCGCGCGCATGTTTCGGGCGTGCGCCAGCGCGATCACGCCGGCGTCGCCGAGGCGGTTCTCGCTGAGGATGAGCTCCCCGAGCCCGAACATCTGCGCGGACTCGGCGAGCGCGATCACGCCCGCGTCCCCGATCCTGTTGCCCGCGAGCGACAGCATGCTCAACGACGCGGCCACCGGCGAGCGCGCGAGCGCTGCCGCGCCCTCGTCTCCGATGGAGTTCCTGTTGAGGTGGAGCTCGCGCAGGGACTTCATGTGGTCCGAGTCTGCGATCGCGTGGGCCGCGGCGTCGGTCAGCGAGTCGTCGTCGACGCGCAGCGACACGAGGTCGGCGCACTCGGGCGCGCCCGCGATGTTCTTCACGCCGCGATCGCCCACGTCCGCCGAGATCGACCAGAGCGCGCGCGCGAGCGCCATGCGCGGCTCACCCTCGCCGGCCGCGATCGAGCGCCACCAGGCGGGGGGCGCGGAGCGGGCCGCGTCGCTCAGCTTCGCGGCGAGCAGGGCGGCGCGCGAGATGCGCTCGGGGAGGCGGTCGTCGTCGGGCCAGGCGTTGGCCGTGGCGATCAGCCTGCTCCAGAGCGCGCGCTCTCGCCTCGCGCGCGGCGCGTTGGGCGTCGTGTCGAGCTCCGAGAAGAGGCTCGAGAGCAGGTCGAGTGGGGCGTCCTGGGGGGCGATCTGCATGATGTGTCTGCCTTGACTGGATGGACCACTGACAGGCCGACGTCCTTGCAACCCGTGCGCGTGAGCCCGGAAACTAAGGGAGACCGGCGCACACCTTCAAGCCCAAAAAACCTCCCAAATCGGCAGAATCGTGAAAAAATCGACGAAACCGTGAGCCGCTTTTGGGGCGCGCCCACACTATGGGTGGTGAGACGTGTCAAAGGTGGCGCGTCTGCCTCCAGATTGGCGAGGCGATATGGACGCGAAGGCACCTCACCTCAAGCTCGTGAAAGACCATGACGAACACGAGCGAGAGGATCCATGGGAAGACGGCTTCGATGGCATCTTTCGACGATATTCACCCTACGTCGCCGCGATCGGGATCAAGCTCCTGGGCCGCGACGACGAGGTCGACGACCTGGTCCAGGACGTCTTCCTCGAGGCGCACCGCGGGCTGCACAAGCTGCGCGAACCCGCCGCGATCAAGGGTTGGCTGGCGACAGTCGCCGTGCGGAACGCGAAGCGAAGGCTCCGCAGACGCCGCGCCAAGCGCTTCGTCGGCCTCGACGACCAGGGCTCCTACGTTCAGCTCGCAGATTCCGCTGCGTCTCCTGAACAACGCGCCATGCTCGTCGCCGTGTTTCGCTTCCTCGACACCATCCCCGTCGATGAACGCCTCGCGTGGACCCTGCGCCACGTACAAGGCGAGAAACTACCAGACTGTGCGCAGCTTTGTGGCTGCTCACTCGCGACCGTGAAACGCCGCATCTCCGCGGCGCAGACCAAGATTGACGGAGCGTTCAATGGACGCTGAGAAGACACATCACGAAGAGCTCGGAGCCGCGCTCGCGCACGTCTCGACCCACTGGGACGAGAACCGCGCCGAGCTCGCCCTCGACGGCTTCCACCAGCGCCGCCGCCGCCGCACGGTCACCCGCGCGGTCGCAGCAGCAGCCGCCGCCGTCATGCTCGTCATGTGGGCCTGGCCTGCGCTCAGCGGGATCCTCTCGTCTGCGCCCGCCGCGTCCGTCGTCGCCGAGAACTCCACCCCGGTCGAGACCGCCTCGCCCTTCACCATGGACGCCGGCGGCGTCGCGCTCTTCGACGACGGCACCCGCGCCGTCCCCACCGTCGACGGCACCGACCTCGTCGTCGCCTCCGTCACCGACTCGCGCGTCTCGATGCGCCTCAACGACGGCTCGGCACGCTTCGAGGTCACCCCCGACCGCACCCGTGAGTTCGAGGTCGTCGCCGGCGACGTCACCGTCACCGTCCTCGGCACCGTCTTCGACGTCCCCCGCGACGGCGACGACGTCCGCGTCGACGTCACCCGCGGCCGCGTCCGCGT
>CAJXPN010001147.1 GCA_913058025.1 uncultured Myxococcales bacterium
GAGCACGACCCCGGAGGTGTACCCGACGCCCGCCCCGACCGCGCCACCCACCAACGTGTCGCCGATCGATGATCCAGCCCACACCCCAACGAGCCCGAATCCTGCGCCCAGACCCAGTGACGCGAGGGTCTGGAGCACCGGCGAGTTCTCTTCATAGGGGTGTCCTTCGACGTCAGGCTCTACGTCGGCGCCCAACCCACCATTGCCAGACGGGAGCAGGAACCCCTGACCACGCAGCTTCGACCCACCGTTGAAGCCCGACCCCACGGCCGAGCTCGAGGTCTCGGGGAAGCTCTGCGCGCTGGCCAGGCCAGGCTCGAGACACACACACGCCATCACCGCCGCCACACACCGAATCGCCTTCGTCATCTCGCTTCTCCTGTTCTGTGCGTCGTCCTCGAACGACGTCGTCATGAGATGAGCCTGACACAAAAAGACACCAAGTGACACAAAAACACCCACAAAAGACACTACAAAATCGCATGCCTCCATCGCCCTCAAAACGAGAGAGCCCGGCCACACGATGCGTGGCCGGGCTCTCGAACGTTCGGACCGGGCACGCTCAGCCGGCGTACTTCACGCCGCAGCCGTAGGGCTTGGTCTCGGAGTTCTCGATCTTCTCGCCCTTCTTGAGCGCGTTGACCGTCTCGATGACGTAGTTCTTGGGGGCCTCGGCCTTGCCGCGGACGTCGTCGTCGATGGCGCCGGAGTAGCGCAGCTTGCCCTCGGCGTCGATGACGAACATGTGCGGCGTGCTCGACGCGCCGTACATCTTGCCGACCTTGCCGCTGGCGTCGGTGAGCACGGGGTAGGCGAAGCCCTCCTTGGCCTTCCAGGCCTTGTTCTCCTCGGCCTTGACCGTCTTGGTCGAGTCGATCGCGAGCCAGACCACGTCCTCCTTGCCCACGGTCTCGTGCGTCGTCGCCATCGTCTTCTTGGCGTAGTGGCGCTCGACGTAGGGGCAGCTCGAGCAGGTCCACTCGAGGACCACGATCTTGCCCTTGTAGTCGGAGAGCTTGTGCTCCTTGCCGGCCTCGTCGGTGAGCGCGAACTCGGGGGCGACCGAGCCGATCGTCGCGGCCTTGACCTCCTCCTTGGCCTCGGGCGCCTTCGTCGCGCCCTCGTCCTTCTTGTCCTCCTTGGCCTCGCCCTTCTCGTCGGTAGGGGCCTCGGAGACCGCGCCCTTCTTGTCGTCGGTCTCGGCGGCGGGCTTCTCGTCGCAGCCAGAAACCACGAGTCCCGTGGACAGGAGCGCCAGCGCAGCCATCATCTTGAGCTTCATCTCGATCCTCACTTCATTCTCATTGGATTGGAAGCCGCCACGAAATCGGCGGCCGTACTCGGACACCACATTCGATGCGGATGTCCTTTCAACGCAGGAGGTTAGGGATCCGAAGCGGCCCTGGCAAGGGACGACACCACGAGGTCGGTCGTGAGGACCTCCGGGAGCACCTGCGGTCGAGCAGGCGTCCCTGGGCCGTACACCAGGTACATCGGGACCCCCGCCTTGCCGTAGCGCGCGAGGATCTCCCTGATCCTGTCGTCGCGCTTGGTCCAGTCCGCCTTGAGCATCACCACGTCGCGCGAGAGCACCTCCCTCGTGAACTCCTCGCTCGCCAACGCCCCGCGCTCGTTGACCTTACACGTGATGCACCAGTCGGCAGTGAAGTCCACGAAGACCACCCGCCCCGCCGCGACCTCGTCGGCCACGCGCGCCTCGCTGAACGGCTCCCACGTGTACTCGAGTTCCTGCGGAGTCGACGTCGCCCACGCCCCGGCCGCAGCCACGACCGCGAGCCCCGCCAGCAGCGCCGCGCCGCGCCGCTTGCCGTTCTGGTACTGCTGCGTCCCGTACCCCCACAGCCCCATCGACACCGCCACGAGCACCACGAGCAACCGCGTCATCCCGTCCACGCCGAAGGTCTGCCCCACCAACCACAGCAGCCACACGGCCGTCCCCATCAGCGAGAACCCCAGCAGCTGCTTGAGCGCCACCAACCAGTTCCCGGGCCTCGGCATCCACTTGCTCCACCCCGGCGCCGCCGTCAGCAACAGGTAGGGCGAGGCCAGGCCGAGGCCGAGCAGCGTGAACACCGCCACGATCGTGGGGATGCTCGACGCCAGCGCGAACCCCACCGCCGTCCCCATGAACGGCGCCGAGCACGGCGTCGCGAGCACCACGCACAGCAACCCCTCACCGAACGAGCGTCCCAGCCCGTCGTCGCCCTGTCTCTTATACACATCTGACGCTGCCGACGATCTACTCTGTGTAGATC
>CAJXPN010001148.1 GCA_913058025.1 uncultured Myxococcales bacterium
CGAGATTTCTGCCTGTCTCGTGGGCTCGGAGATGTGTATAAGAGACAGCTCGAGGGCGCCGCTGTTGAGCTCCTGCTGGTAGAGGAGCGCGGGGAGCAGCGCGACGCCGCGGCCGGCGTCGGCGGCCTTGTGGAGGATGTCGAAGCTGTTGACCTTGAGGCGTCCGTCCACCGAGACCTGCTCGACCTCGGCGCCTGGGCCCTCGCCGCGCTGGAGCGTCCACTGGAAGGCGTCCGAGCGGGCCGCGTAGCTCATGCACTCGTGCTGGGAGAGGTCCCGCGGGTGCTCGGGGCGCCCGCGCGCGTCGAGGTACTCCGAGGAGGCGCAGCACACGAGGTGGGTCCGCCCGAGGATGCGCGCGATGAGTGAGGAGTCCTCGTTGCGGCTCACGCGGATGGCCAGATCGAAGCCTTCGCCGACCAGATCGACCAGGCGCATGTGGAGCATGAGGTCGACGTCGACCTCGGGGTAGAGCTCCATGTACTCGAGCGCGATGTCCCACAACAGCGTCTCGCCGAGCAGGGGAGGCGCGGTGATGCGGAGGGTGCCGGAGGGGCCGTCGGTGAGTGCGCCGGCGACGGACTCGGCCTCACGCGCCGCGCGCATCATCACGAGCACCTGGGCGTAGTAGGCCTCGCCGACCTCGGTGAGGCTGAGGCTTCGTGTGGTGCGGTGGAGGAGGCGCGCCTGGAGGCGAGCCTCGAGGTTGGAGACCTTGCGGCTGACGGTGGACTTGGGCACGCCGAGCGAGTCCGCGGCGGCGGTGAAGCTGCCGGTCTTGGCGACCTCGGCGAAGATGGCCATCTCGTTCAGGTCGATCATTCGAGGGGTTCCGGGGTGTCTTCGGTGGGTGGTGTGATCGCGCAGCCCTCCAGGTCGATCGCGATCGATGGGAGAAGGTGTGTCGAGTCGCGCAGCGCGCGGGCGCCGTCCGGGCCGATCTTGGTCATGGCGAGGTTCAGCGACGTGAGCGAGGACAGCTCGGGTGAGCCGGCGATCGCGCGGGCGCCGTCGTCGCCGATGTAGTTGGAGGAGAGGTCGAGGTGGGTGAGCGAGGACACGAGCGGGGACCGAACGAGCGCGCCCACTGCTTTGGCCCCGATGGCGTTGAGGGACAGGTTCAGCGACGTGAGCGAGGTCAGGTTGGGGGACGCGATCAGCTCTTGGACCCCCGCGTCGCCCACGCGGTTGTATGGGATCGAGAGCGCGCGGAGGGTGCGCAGGTGAGGTGACTGTGCGAGCACCCTTGCCCCCTCCGCGAAGATCTGGATGCCGGCGAATTCGAGGGTGTGGAGGGTGGCGAGGATCGGGGAGTGCATGAAGTCCGGTATGAGGTGGGAGTACTTGCTGCCTCGTTTGAGGTAGATCGCCCAGCGTGCGTCGGGGAGGAGCGCGTGGAGGCGCGTGATGCGTGGGACGTCGCGGAGGTAGAGCAAGGGCTCTGGCCAGGAGCCTCGGAAGCCGTGGAGGTAGGGCATCCACTCGTCCTGGTAGGTCCCGGGTGAGAGGGAGTGGGCGCGCTCGACGAGTGCGATGAGCGCGCTGGACCAGTCCAGGTCCTTGGCGGGTTCGTGCATCAGGGATCGCAGCGCCCCGTGCATCGAGCGCAGGTCGTTCTCTTGTGGTGGCATGGGGCGCTCGTGGGGTGTGAGGTGACCGCGTGTGTGCGGCCGAGTGTGTCTGATGGAAAAGCGACGGTGGCGGTCGATTTGGGATTGTCCGCCTCTTTTCCGTTCCTATCCTACGGCGCACGCTTATCCCCTCGAGATACGAGCATAGGGTGAGTGTTCTTGCGCTGGACGCGTCGTGTTTGAATCAACAGGGCCGTGGGCGAGGACACTCCAGGTGACTCGTCCTGCGTGCCGAGTACGAGGGTAGCGATGATCGATCCGAGGTCGGGAGATTCGATGTGGGTGGAGCCGGGGGGGTTCGAGCCCGCGCGGCATTTCTACCCCCAGGTGCTCAACGCGCACATCCACCCGATGGTGCGTCACTTCATGAGCCTGTCCAACGATAGGATCGCGACGCGTTACTGCCACCTGCACCCCGAGGCCGACGAGCAGGCCGTGCGCGGCGTGCTGTCGCACCGGCCGCGCCACTTCCTGTGGGGCGGGGCGGATCTGCTGTTGGTGACGAACGAGACGGGGAGCCGCGGCGTGGTCGTGGTGGAGACGAACTCGAGCCCTTCGGGCCAGAAGTCGATGCCGATCCTGAGCGAGGACGAGGAGCTGTCTCTTATACACATCTGACGCTGCCGACGATCTACTCTGTGTAG
>CAJXPN010001149.1 GCA_913058025.1 uncultured Myxococcales bacterium
CTGCCTGTCTCGTGGGCTCGGAGATGTGTATAAGAGACAGTCGAGGGTGAGTTCTGCATCCCGACCGCCGCCGACGCGACCGTCAGCGAGTGCTCCGTGCCGCTCAACTGCCTTGAGGCCGACGACCCCGCAGCGTACTGCACCACCGAGCTGGGTGGCGCCGCGACCTGCAACACCGACGCGGACCCCGTCTGCGTGCTCTCGCCGACCGAGGAGTTCCGCTACATCCAGATCCTCGACGCCTCCGAGGGTGGATCCTGCGACTCGACCTCCGGCGCCGGCCCGGACAACGCCGACCCCGGCTCCGACATCATGTACGTCCAGGCGCTCACGTCTGACGGCGAGCTCCTCGGCTACGGCAAGTTCGTGGACTTCGAGGAGGGCACGAACGACAACGCAGCCGCCAACGGCTACAACAAGGCCAGCGACGTCTTCTCGGGCGACGCCCCTGAGCTCGGCGCGGACCAGTGCCCCGTCGAGGCTCCGGCTGGCTCGGGCAACAAGTTCCGCCCCGAGTCCGTCGTCTCCATGGGTTGTGGCGGCTCGCTCATCGTCGAGTTCACCGACAAGGACGACATCACCGCGATCCTCGCGCTCGCCGCTGGCCAGCAGGTCGACGTCGGCGAGTTCGGCCCGTACTGCACCAACCCCGACAACGGTGAGGGCTCTGACAAGTACAGCGTCTACCTCTGCGAGACGACCATCGGCGCCGACCCCTCCACGATCGACTTCGATACGGAGTGCCTGATCGAGCTCGGAACCGACGCTCAGGGCCAGGAAGCGTTCGAGATCCCCGCCGCCGCGGAGTGATCGAGACCGCTCGCCCGCTTCACGCGGGCGACGCGATCGCGTGAATGAGAGGGCGAACCACACAATGTGTGGTTCGCCCTCTCTCTTTGTGTCACGTGTGAGGGAGACTCAGCCGTCGCGGTTGAGCCGAGCGCGGAGGACACGGATCGCCATGCTCGCGCCACGAGCGAGCCGCCCGAGCGAGTTCGGCTTGTGCGAGCGCTTGGTCAGCTCGAGGCGACCCTGGAGGTAGAGCTCGCGCGCGCGTCGACGCCGAACCTTGCCGTCGCGCGTCCTGGGGATCGAGCCCGGTGAGACCGGTACGAGCCTTTCGGGCGCCACGCCGCAGGACGTGCGCAGCAGCGCAGGGATCGCGCGCGCGATCTCCTCCTCGCTCGCGCCGCGTTGGACCTCGAACGCGCCGATGAGATCCTCCCCGTCGCCTGATGCGCGCGGCGCGCCGAAGAACGCGACCGCGCCCGCGCGCACGCCGTCGATGGCCCCCACGCACGCCTCGGCCTCGGAGGGGAAGAACGCTCGCCCACCAGGGAGGTGGATGACGTCGCAGGCGCGCTCGATGACGAAGATCTCTCCATCTGCGAGGTAACCCACGTCTCCCGTGAGCACCCATCCGTTTGCGCGTCGCGTGGTGCTCTGGTCGCGCAACTCCTCGCGCGGGAGGTCGTAGGCCATGGCGTTGGGTCCGCGGAACGCGAGCTCGCCGAGCGCTCGCTCCGCGAGCTCGGCGCCGGCCGGATCGAGGACGCGAACCTCGACGCCTTCGAGCGGGGGCCCGACCGAGAGGGCCTCGTAGTCGGCCTCGGAGCGCTCGAGCGCGGGCGTCGCGACGCCGTCGTTCATGAGCGGCGTGCGCTGGATCCGCTCGACCCTCGGGGACACGCCCGGGAGTGAGAACGAGACGCCGAGCGTCCCCTCGCTCAGGCCGTAGACGGGCGTGAAGACGTCCTCGGAGAGGCCAAGCGGCGCGAAGCGTAGGATGAACTCCTCCATGTGTTCGGGCTGGGCGCGCTCGCCGCCGCTCATCGCCACGCGCAGTGACGACAGGTCGATGTGCTCGAGGTGGGTCTCTCTCGCGCGCCGCACGCAGTAGTGGTAGCCGAAGTCGGGCGCGGCGGTGATGGTGGCGCGGTGCTGGCTCATGGCCCAGAGCCACTCGTGAGGCGCGTCGAGGAAGCGCCTCGGGTCGAGCAGGACTGTGTCGATACCCCAGAAGCACGGGAGGCAGACGAACCCGAGCAGGCCCATGATGTTGTCGAGCGGGAGCCACGCGGCGCCGACGTCGTCGGCGCCGAGCTCTAGCGCCCGGCCCACGACGTCGACGTTGCTCAGGATGTTCTTGTGCGTCAGCGCGACGCCCCGCATAGGTCCGGTCGCACCGGGCGTGATCTGGATGTAGGCCACGTCGGTGGGCTCGATGCTGTCTCTTATACACATCTGACGCTGCCGACGATCTACTCTGTGTAGA
>CAJXPN010001150.1 GCA_913058025.1 uncultured Myxococcales bacterium
TAGATCGTCGGCAGCGTCAGATGTGTATAAGAGACAGGTCGCGAGCTGGGGGGAGCTGAGCGGTCCGCTCTTCGGCGCGCTCCTGTTGGCGCGCTACGAGCTCCCCGTCGACGGGCTCGCCGCGCGTCTCCGCGCGGGCGTCCTGTTCGGGCTCCCCGTGAGAAAGGTCTCGACCTTCGAGCTCGGCGGCGAGCTCGTCCTCAACTCACGCACCGACATCATCCCGCTCTGGGTGGGCGCCGACTACGCGACGCCGCTGGAGAACCTCGGCGTGCACGGGGAGGTCGGCCTCACGATCGTCAACGCATACACGGACGGGCGCTCCAACGGGCAGGCCCTCAACGGCGCGGCCCAGCGGCTCGGCTTCACGCTCGACGTCGGGGCCAGCTACGACCTCGGCGTCGTCCGCGTCGGACTGGACGTCACCCTCGCGGACCTGTTCGGCGCGTCGCTGCTCCCGGGCGCGATGCTCACCGTGGGGCTGCCCGTCTACACGCTCTAGGTCCGAACCAGGTCTTGTGGCGTGGCCTAGCCTCCGAACCCCCAGACCACGTTGAGCCATGGCAGCGGCAGCGGCGCCACCTCGATCTCACCGCGTCTCAGGTTCGACACGAACAGCAGGCCCACGTCGATCGCGAAGTCCCCGGGCGTGAAGCGCCCGCCCAGCGCGTTGAACATGAACGCGCCCTGCGCGTCGGGCGAGAACGTGAGCCAGTGCTCTGTCACGCCACCGAACGTGTCGTTGAGCTCGAGGTATCCGCTCAGCGTGGTCGTGATGATGCGCTGTGCGTTCCGTTCCCCGGTCAGCGGCACGCCCATGTTCACGCTCACGTGCGCGCCCGAGTCACCGTAGGTGACGTTCCCCGAGAGCAGCGCTGCGCCGAACGACCCGGACCTCTCTCCTATTGAGAAGATGCCTTGCGCCGCCACCGACGTGTGGAGGTCGCCCACGGGGTTACCCCCGACCTTGAGCCCCGCCGCCATGTTGAACGAGAGGCCGAAGGGAGGGGCGAACCAGAGCGGCAACGCCGTCCCGAGCTCGGCCGTCAGGAAGTCGGTGATGCCGTACCCGAACGCCGTGTAGATCAGCTCCCGCTGGGCCAGGTAGCCCTCACCCTCGCGGAGCATCATGCCAGACGGGCTGAACAGGTAGGCGACCCTGTGGGTGTCTCGCGCGTGCGCGGGACCGTTCGCCTTCTCGATGCTCTCGATCGCGCCCGCGGGCAACTCCAGCACCGCGCCGCTGCTCAGCTCAATCCGGTAGACCTCACCCTCCTCGATCACGCGCCCCACCAGGCGCTGACCGTCCGACAGCGTGATCGTGCTGTAGGTGTCCTCGTCTCCGTCCGGCTCCGAGGCGTGCGACGTCGCCGCGCTGAAGATCATGGACGTGAGCGCGATGAGCGACGTGGCGCGAGATATGATCTGTGTCAAGATGTCCCCTGATTGAACGAGTGAGAGGATGCGAGTCGAGGTCCGCTTTACTGGATGGCCCCAAGGCTAGGAGAACCGAACGTGCCATTCAAGCAGACAGGGGCGTCGTGTTGAACGATCGAGACCGACTCTTCGGTGAGGTCCGGGGGCTAGTAGGGCGAGGTGACCGCGAGGCGTACCAGGCGCTCACGCGGCTCGTCGACGAGACGCCCGATGACGAGTGGGTGCGCGACGTCCTGAGCCCATACCTCGTGGGCGCGCTCCGGATGAACTCCTGGGATCGATGGGCCGTGGAACTCGACGCCGGGCGTGTCCAGGAGTGGGGGACACCCTCCGAGGACGCGACGACGAGCGCGTCCACCAGCATCGCTGTGAAGATGCTCGCCGCGCGCTCCGTGCTCGGTGAGCGCGTGTTGGGCGCGCCCGCGTCGCGCGCGTTGCGTGAGCTGAGGTGGTCCGACACGTACCTGTGGGGTGAGGATCTCGAGCGGCTCGGCGCCTCCGTCCCCGCGCCGAGGCTCGAGTCGCTCGAGCTCGCCCACGACGCCATGGACGAGGGCTCGTACGAGGCGCTCGCGAGGTGCGCCGCGAGGTTCTCGCGGCTGTCGTTCCTCGACGTGGACAACAGCGCGCTGGACGCCGCCAACGTGAGGACGCTGCTCCGCGCCGCGTGGCCCTCGCTCGTGGGGCTCGACCTGTCCCGCAACCCATGCGGCGATCAGGCGCTCGTGCTCCTCGCGGAGCTCGAGTGGGCGGGGCGGCTCGAGCGCCTAGACGCGCGAAGCATGGGGATCTGTCTCTTATACACATCTGACGCTGCCGACGATCTACTCTGTGTAGA
>CAJXPN010001151.1 GCA_913058025.1 uncultured Myxococcales bacterium
ACGAGATTTCTGCCTGTCTCGTGGGCTCGGAGATGTGTATAAGAGACAGCACGAGAGACCTCCCGCTGCTGCCATATGGATAGAGAGAGGCGAACAGGAAAGAGCGCGCCCTCGTCGGTTGTTCTACTCCGTCGAGAGCGTCATAAAACAGCTCCTTCGAGACGCCGTGAAACTTTGCGCGGCGCGCGGCCTCTGATAGCACGTAAGGAGGCGACGCGCTCGTCACCATCATCACCCCCACGACCCACGCGGGAACCCATGGCGGACCACGAACATCACGACGCCGAATCCGAAGAGCTCGAGCCCTGGCCCTGGGACGACGAGGGCATCGACGAAGACCTCGTCTCGCTCGCGGACGCGCCCTCGCGTGACTCGATCCTTCGACCGATTCTGATGATTCTCGTCCTCGTTCTCGGGGGCTACATCATAAGCGACTGGCAAGAAGAGCTCGCGTTCTTCTTCAGCCCGAGCGAACCGATCAACATCGGGACGGTGCAGGACTACCCCTCACAGGCCGAGCAGGACGCGTCCTGGTCGCCCGACATCCCGCACAACCGGGTGATCCAGGTCAGCGGCATCCCCTCGAAGCGCTCGATCGCCAACCGCTACAAGTACTTCAAGCTCGTCGGCGGCGAGGTCTACATCGAGGAGCGCCGCGACGACTACGGCGACAGCGCGATCAAGCGCGAGCTCGCGGACAAGCCCACGGTCTCGGTGGACCGGACGTACTTCATCGGCGAGGTGGGCCGCGCGGTCTCGTTCGCGTCCATGCCTGGCCGCTACGCCGGCCTGCGGCGTTACTACGAGGTCAACTACGGCACGAAGTTCTGCGTGGACATGGAGCCGTCCGAGCGCGAGCGCCTCAAGCTCAAGCAGCGCGAGACGATCCGCACCGCGCTGCGCCAGAGCTACGAGCTGACCAGCGAGGAGGAGCGCGTCAAGAACGCGCTCACGCCCGAGCCCACCGAGGAGCAGATCACAGCGTTCGCCTCGAGCCGCCCCGTCTGCGTGGACTCCTGGCTCATCCAGATCGGCGTCATGCCAAGCGACTACTGGTGGTACGTCGCGCTCACGACGTTGTTCGCCATCTTCATGCTCATCGACGCGGTGTTCCTCGTCCGCTGGGTCATCGCCTTCGTCAAGCCAGACGACGGCATCTGAGCGCACGCTCTCGAGCCAAAGACGAGAAGGGTCGACCTCCAATGGAGGTCGACCCTTCTTTGCGTTTCGTCGACGTCGTCACGCGACGTCAGGGGCACTTCCCGTCGGGGCACAGGTCGGCGCCGATGTCGTGGCGCGTGGGCTTGCCACGCTTGCCGGTGAAGAACACCCTCGAGAAGACCATCCGGTTCCGCGCGACCGTCGCGTAGCCGGGCTCGAGGAGCCACGAGACGGGCGGCACGCGCATCAGCGCGCCCGCGGCGCGCCAGTGCGACGAGTCTTCGAGCAGGTGGCGGCAGGCGTCGCCGCCGCGCAGCACCTCGCCGTCAGGGAGGACGAGGTGGATGGCGTCGTGGCACGCGTCGTAGATGGCGTCGGTCATGGGGGGACGCGGCGCCTTCTGGAACGGGATGAAGACGTAGTCCTCGGGGGAGGAGACGACGCCCGCGAGCCAGTCGCAAGCGCGGCGGCAGAAGCCGCACTCGCCGTCCCAGAGGACGTAGGTCTTGCCGGTAGGGTTGTCGACGCGGTCGGTCATCTCGGTCGGGCTCCGTGGCTCAATCGCGCGGGAGGTTCTTGATGAACCTGGACTCACCCGGCTTGAGCTTGATGTAGTAGGTCTTGCGCAGGTTGAAGTCCTCGTTCACGAGCTCGATCTTGTGGTCCTTGCCCGCGGCGAGGGTGAGGCCCTTGACCGGGGTGTACTTCCCGGTGCTCTTGCCGTTGATGTAGACGAGCGCGCGCGGGCGAGAGCTGATCTTGATGGTGCCGTTGCCGGTGGCCTTGGGCGGATCCTTCTTGGGCGGGTCCTTCTTCACGATCGGATCTTTCTTGGGCGGATCCTTCTTCACGACCGGGTCCTTCTTGCGCACGGGGTCCTTCTTACGGACCGGGTCCTTGCGCGTGGTCTTGGGCGTGGTGTCCTTCCTGGGCGGATCAAGCGAGGCGACGGCCGCGGCCTCCTTCTCGAGCGTGGCCTTGAGCGCGGGGGTCAGCGAGGCCCCGGGCGGGAGGGTCTGTTCGAAGGGCTTGTAACCATCGCGCGAGATGACGAGCCTGTAGGTCTTGGAGCTGTCTCTTATACACATCTGACGCTGCCGACGATCTACTCTG
>CAJXPN010001152.1 GCA_913058025.1 uncultured Myxococcales bacterium
TCGGCAGCGTCAGATGTGTATAAGAGACAGCAGCGAAACCCTCTCCTCACCGGAGAGGCAGGCGTCGGCAAGACCGCGCTCGCCATCGCGCTCGCCCAGCGCATCGCCTCCGGCAAGGTCCCCAAGCAGCTCCGCAGCCACCGTGTCGTCGAGATCAACGGCGCCAACCTCATGAGCGGCACCTCCTACCGAGGTGACCTCGAGTCACGCATCAAGAGCCTCCTCGAGGAGGCCAGCGAAGACGTCATCCTGTTCATCGACGAGGCCCACGCCGTATTCGCGCCTCGCGCCGGCTCACACGCCCCCGCTGAGATCCCCAACCACTTCAAGAGCGCGCTCGCCTCCGGTGACATCGCCGTCGTCGCCGCGACCACCGAGGCCGAGTACCGTCGCTGGATCGAGCAGGACCCCGCGCTCAAGCGTCGCTTCGAGCGCGTCGAAGTGGGAGAGCCCGAGGTCTCGCTCGTTCGCCACATCCTCGACTCCCTCGTCAAGGAACTCGAGCACGAATACGATGTCGTCGTCGACGACGACGCCATCGAGTGCACCATCGAGCTCTCCGTCCGCTTCATCCCCGAGCAGCGCCTGCCCGACAAGGCCAAGAAGCTGCTCATGGACGCCTGCATCGCGCGCGCCAACATCTTCTCCTACGACGACGACCCTCCCGAGGAGGACCCCGACGCCGAGCCGCTCGTCGTCACCCGGCAGGACGTCGCCCGCCAGGTCCACATGAAGACCGGGGTCCCCATGGAGCGCCTGCTCCGAGGCGACATCAACTGGTGGGTCGGCATCGAAGAGCGCCTCGGCCAACACGTCGTCGGGCAGACCGACGCCATCGCTCAGGTCGCGCGCGCGCTCGTCACAGGCCGGCTGCGCTCCTCCTCACACCGCCGCCCGATGGCATCCCTCCTCTTCATCGGACCCGCCGGGGTCGGCAAGGGCACCCTCGCAGACTCCATCGCGCACGAGGTCTTCGGGTCCTCACGTGCGCTCCTGCGTCTCGACATGACCGACTACCAGGAGGCGCACTCCATGAGCCGTCTCATCGGCTCGCCCCCGGGTTACGTCGGCTACGAGGACGAGGACGTCCTCGTCACCCCGCTGCGCCGTCGCCCCTCCAGCGTCGTCCTCCTCGAGGACTTCGATCGCGCGCACCCGCGCATCCAGGAGCGCATGCTCCGGCTGCTTCGTGAGGGCGAGATCGCAGACACTCGAGGGCACAGCGCCGACGTGCGAAACTCCATCTTCATCCTCACCATCCACCAGGTGCCTCGCTCGTCCGCGCGCATCGGCTTCGGTGACTCGGGCGCCGACGCCCTCGAAGGTGCCGATCCCGGCCTCGTCCGAAAGATGAACGCCCAGGTCGACGCCGTCGTCGAGTTCCGCGCGCTCGCCGGCGATGGCGACTCCCCTGCGCTGGATCTCCTCTCGCGGCGCGTGACGGAGTTCCTCGAAGGCATGCAGAACGAGTTCAAGATGGTGGTCCTCATCGACGACTCGCTCATCGAAGCGCTCGAGAGACGTGTCGTCTCTGCGCGGGACGCCTCACAGGTCGAGTCCGCCGTGGACGACCTCCTGCGCGAGCCCGTCACCTCGGCGATGCTCACCGGGGACTGCAGCCCTCAGCTCCCCCCCGTGCTCTCATGGGATGGTCACGTCGTGCGTATCCAGCACGCGCCACTCACCGACACGTCCCTCAGCGATCCTCTCGAGGAGGAGTGAACTCGCGCGAGCATGCTCGCGCGCTCCCTTCGTCCGCGCCGCCATCGGGCGTGGACTCCTCCTCGATCGCCATGACCTCTGCGAGCAGGTTCGAGCCGCACGCGTGACATCGCGCATGCGTGATCCTGGCGTTCGCCAGGATCACGCGCGCTGCGTTTTCCCCACACATGTAACATCGTACGGAGTGGACCACGTCGACTCACGGAGAGGGCAGGGCGCTCAGAAGTTGAGGTTTCTGCCGCGGACGGGTGAGGTCGGTGCGATGCGAGGGGCCACGAAGACGCCCTCCCAGGTGTCCCACTCGAGCACGCTCACCGCGCTCAGGCGGTCGGCTCCGTTTCGCACGGGCACGAGCTTGAGCTTGATGTCGTTGCCCGAGGCGAGGACCTCGACGCGCGCGGTGCGCACGGGCTTGTTGCTCGCCTTGTCGAGGCGGCCGATCTCACGGTCGAGCACCTCCCCGAGGTAGTTGCCCATGACCTTGTACACGGTGACCTTGTAGCTGTCTCTTATACACATCTGACGCTGCCGACGATCTACTCTGTGTAGAT
>CAJXPN010001153.1 GCA_913058025.1 uncultured Myxococcales bacterium
GGAGGGGCCGACCGTGTGGGCGCCGCTCGTGCGCACGCTCGAGTACGCGAGGTCGACCATCTCCGAGAGCCGGTGCGAGGCGATCTGCGCGGCCGAGCACCTGTCCGGGGTCACGCAGCTGGACCTCCGCGGCGCGTCCACGAGCTACCGCGTGCTCCACCAACTCGCCGCCGGCGCGCCCTTCGTGCTCGAGGCGTTCGCGCTTAGGAAGTCGACCTCCAGCGGCGCCAAGCCCGCCGACCTCCTCCCGCTCTTCACCTCGCCCATGCTCTCCCGACTCTCCTCGCTCGAGCTCACCGGGTGGGCGCGCTTCGGCGTGTCCTCGGTCAAGGCGATGATCGAGAACCTCCCGCTGACGAACCTGAAGAGGCTCGACCTGAACGGGACGGGCGTCGGGAAGAGCGGCCTGAAGGCGATCCTGGAGTGTGAGGGGCTGAATGGCCTGGAGTGGCTCGACCTTCGGGAGCTCGAATTCGGCAAGAAGCAGGTCGAGGCGCTCGTCGACGCGACCCACCTGAACAACCTGAAGCACCTGTGCCTCCGCAGCTGCAGTTTCTCTCCCGCGCTCATCGGTGACATGAGCCTGGCGCCTCATATTCACGCGCTGGAGTCGCTCGACCTCGGGAGAAACCGCCTGACCGTGGACGACATGCGCGCGCTCTGCGCGCCCGAGCTCTACCCGAACCTGCGCGCGCTCGAGATTCGAGATCCGCTCGAGCCCGAGGCGCTCGAGGTCCTGTTGAGCTCCGAGTGCTTCGCCCGGGTCACCTCGCTCTCACTCACGGACGTGCCGCTGGACGCGGGCGCGATCCAGGCCGCCGCGAGTTGGCCTGCGCTCGAGGCGCTCCACCTCGATGAACCCCTGGTCGGCGTCGAGGCCTGGCGAGCGCTCATGCAGAGCCCGCTGTGTGATGGCCTCGAGACGCTGCGCGCTCAGAGGCTCATCGACCCGAAGACCAGGGCCGACTCACACCTCTGGACGATCGAGGAGCAGCTCTCCCACCGCCACGCGCTCATGCTCGAGGTCCTCTCGGTCCCGATGCCCGTGAGCCTCGAACACCTCGATCTGTCCTCGAACAAGCTCCGGGCGGAGCACCTCGAGCGGCTCCTCGCCCAGGCGTGCATCCCAAACCTCCGCAGCCTCGGGCTCTCGTCGTCCATCTACCGCTACCGTGAGTCGAACTCGGCGTCGCTCCGCGTGCTCGCGCAGGAGCCCAGGCTCGCCAACCTGCGCGCGCTGTCCATCCACACCATCGCCGACGACCAGGAGGCGCTCGAGGAGCTCGTGCGGTCGGAGCACCTGGGCGAGCTGCGGCTGGTGGAGCTCTCGTCGCGGGTGTCGTCGGAGAGGCTCGAGAGGCTCGAATCCATCGCCTCCTCTCGTCTTCGGGTGCGGCGGTTGGGAGACGACGAAGGCGACCGCTGAGAACGCCTCGGCGGCTCACCTCCGAACCCCGCCTCGCGCGTCCCACGAGCATTGGGCCGTGTGGTACGCTCGCCCCATACGAAGACCCCACGAGGAGCACGGCATGCACCCCAGGATCGAGAAGCTCAAGGCCAAGTACGAGGAGACCCGCGACGGGCTCGACCACCTCCAGGAGGAGGTGCTCAAGCGCGGCATCGAGCTGCGCCCCGGGCTGCGGCGCCAGTTCGACGAGGCCCTGCGCGGCCTCTTCTACACGATGGCGTGCGCCGACGGCCGCATCGACGAGCGCGAGGTCCTCTTCTACAACTACCTCTTCGAGGAGGAGCTCTCCACGGCGACCTTCGAGCTCGTCATGGACCAGCTCTCCCGCAGCGCGCCCGTCTTCGAGGAGGACTTCCTCGCCACGGTCGCCGCCTTCGCCACCTACGACGCCTCCATCACCGGCAAGATCCCACTCGGCGCGCCCACGCTCGCGGCGCTCCTCATCAGCGCCGCCGAGGCGGTCGGCAGGCTCGTCATGGAGTCCGACGGCGACATCGCCCAGGCCGAGATCGACGCCATGCGCAAGCTCATCGTCGACGCGAAGGCGCGCGCCGAGATGGTCGTCGCCGGCGCCCAGGACCTGCTCAACGACGGCGCCCGCGGCACCGGCTACGACCCCGACGCGCTCCTCGCCCGCGACGTCCGCGGGCTCCAGCGCCTCATCGTCTCGACCTTCACCGAGGTCGTCCTCCAGGCCGCCGACATCGTCCGCTTCAGCAACGTCGGCTCGGTCGACCCCGGCGCCGTGGATCAGCTGTCTCTTATACACATCTCCGAGCCCACGAGACAGGCAGAAATCTCGTA
>CAJXPN010001154.1 GCA_913058025.1 uncultured Myxococcales bacterium
CCTGTCTCGTGGGCTCGGAGATGTGTATAAGAGACAGCCTGGTAGTGCGTGGTCTGGTCGAAGTCCTGGCCCTGGCTGCTCGACTGGTACTCCACGCAGCCGCCTCCCGAGATCCCCTGGAGGTAGAACGCGTCGAGCGCGTCGACCTCGGGGAAGACGTCGCCGTTCTCGTCGACGCGGGCGTTCGCGCCGACGTCGGCGCGGACGTCGTCGAAGGCGTCCTGCGCCGTGGAGACGATGGCGGGCGGGCCGAGCAGCTCGAGCCTGTCCGGGACGAAGTAGTCCGTGGTGAGTTGCGTGTTGGCCAGCGCGCCCGCGTAGGGCCCCGACGTGACGTCCACGCGCCAGTTCCAGAGCACGGAGTTGTCCGCGCTCGGATCGGTCAGGAACTCCGGCACCACGAGGTTACCCGCCGAGTGGAGCGTGGGCTCGTAGGTGTCCCTGTAGAAGATCTTGTTGAAGCTGTTCTGGCCGCTCACGCTCGAGAGGCACCCCCTCGAGTAGTAGTTGTTCACGTGGTTGAGGGCGACCTCGCCGATGACCACGGACCAACGGAAGCGCCAGTTGAAGACCACGTTGTTGTAGTGATCGACGCGGCCGCGGGCGTGCATGTTCGGGTGGCGGTGGGTGATGTTGTAGAAGGCGTTGTGGTGGAACGTCATGTCGCGCGAGAGCGTCGGGTCGTTCGAGTCTCCGAACAGCGAGCCGGTCTTGCCCTCGGCGAACAGGACGCGCTGGAAGGTCAGCGTGTTCGTGGTGCCGCGCGTGGACATCACCTCGTCGCCACCGAACGACACGGACATGTGGTCCAGGATGTAGTTCGTGGAGTCGAGCAGCTCGACGGCGTCCGCGCTCGAATAGCGCGGGCGCACCCGCAGGTAGCGGATGATGAAGTTGTCGACGCCGTTCAGGATGAGGACTCTGCTCGCGCCCGTGAGCGTGACCCCGCCCGCGGGCGCCGTCTGCCCCGCGATCGTGAAGTCCCCGTCGCTCGGTCGGATGGTCGAGTCGACCTCGATCGTCCCGGACACTCCGAACGTGATGATCCTCGGCCCGGTCGCCTCGAGCGCCTCGCGCAGCGAACCTGGCCCGGAGTTCTCGAGCGTGGTCACGCGCAGGACGCGCCCTCCGCGTCCTCCCGTGACGCGAGCGCCGGCGCCGCGAGCGCTCGGGAACGCGAGGACCTCCGCGGGCGGCGTGTCGGCGTCGGCCTCGGCGTCGGCTCCTGCGTCCGCCGCGCCGCCACTGTCCTCGGTGTCGGCGTCCTTGGGATCACCCGTGTCCTCCGCCTCGCCTGCGTCCGGGGTGCCGCTCGCGTCGGGTCCTGGCTCACTGCCCACGTCGGGCGAACCGGACGCGTCACGCGCCGCGCCGCCGGAGTCCGGGGTGGTGCCTGCGGAGCCGTCCGGCGCGTCGACGCTGAGGCCGCCGCCTGGACACGCCGTCAGCGTGAGGAGGGCGAGGATGGATGTGGCGTGGGCGATCCACGTGCGGTGTGTGTGCGTCATGAGGGCCTCTGGGTTGGATCGCCAGAGTGTCCAATGTCGCGCCGCGGCACAACGTCAGAATGAACCGAGCGGTTGACGGCGCGGTCGTCCTCGGGGCTCAGTCGGCCCACTCCGACCGCGCGAGCGTGCGCTGGCACCAGAGGTAGAGTTCGTGGTCGCCTTGCTCTACGAAGGGCGCGTAGTAGAGCGCATAGAACGCCCTGTAGAGCTCGACGGCGAGCTCGAAGTCCGCGTCGACGTGCGGCGCGAGCGCCTCGCGCGCGGCCTCCGTGTCTGCTGGCGTGAACGACGGGAGCTGATCGAGGAAGATCAACGCGCTCACCGCGTCCAGGCGCCAGTCGCCGACCATCGTCAGGTTGCTGAAGTCGACGACGCCCGTGACCTCACCGCCCTGCGTCGACATCACGTTCGCCAGGAACATGTCGCCGTGGACGAGCGCGGGGGTGACGGTCGCGTCGAGCTCGCCGACGCGTGCGCGCCACCTGGCGAGCGCGCGATCCCAGCCCGGGATGTCCTTACGCAGCGCCGGCGTCGCCTTGCGCCCGGCGTGGTCCACGCGCGACGTGAGCAGCTCGGAGAAGGTCGAGAACGTCGGCCGGTCGGCGTCGAGCGGGCGGTGGAACGCGTCCTCCTCGAGCGTGACCTCGCGCAGCGCCGCCACCGAGGTCACGAAATCCGCGATGGCGTCCGCGCGCGCGCCGCCCTCGAGCGTGTCCACGACGCGCATCATGTCCGAGCCCGGGATGCGCGCCTCGATCGTGTAG
>CAJXPN010001155.1 GCA_913058025.1 uncultured Myxococcales bacterium
GATTTCTGCCTGTCTCGTGGGCTCGGAGATGTGTATAAGAGACAGGTTGTAGAGCTTGTCCTTGAGCGAGGTCATCATGCTCACGGACCCACGCTCCTCCTCCTCACGCAGCTTCATCGAGTTGGCGATCGCGGCCGCGAAGAGCTTCTGCTTGATGGGCGGCTCATCGGCCATCTTCTTGTTCAGGCCGTCGTAGATCTTGTTGAAGATACGCGGGACGGCGAACAGGGCGGTGGGTTTGACCTCGCCCAGGGCGTCGATGATCTTGGAGATGTCCTCGATCAGGCCCATCGACGCGCCGATGCCGAACATGGCATGGAGCTCACAGTTCTGCCCGAAGACGTGGGCCCAGGGCAGGAACGCCAGTGAGCGGTCCGAGGGGCGGATGAGCCCGGCGTCGATGATGTTCTGGATGTTGTAACACATGTTGTCATGCGTCAGCAGGACGCCCTTCGGGCTGCCCGTGGTGCCCGAGGTGTAGATGAACCCCGCGAGGTCCTCGGGTGAGTCCGGGTAGACGCTCTCGGCGGGCGTCTCTCGCCCCCAGCCGAGCAGCTTCTCGTAGGAGTCGCCGTCGGCGGGGCCGTCGATGTAGTAGACGAACTCGAGCGAGTCGATCTCGTCGGGGAGAGCCTTGACCTGGTCGTAGATCTTCTGGTTCGCCACGAGCAGGAACCGGGCGCCAGAGTCCTCGACGATGTACTTCCACTCGTCTCGCTTCTGGTTCTCGTACATCGGGCAGTAGGTCGCGTTGCGTCCGTAGGACGCGTACGCGGTGACGGCCCACTCGACGCGGTTGTTCGCGATGATGGCCACGGTGTCGCCCTTGCCGACGCCGAGCTTCGCGAAGCCGCCCCTGAGAGCGTCCACGAGCTCGCCGAACTCCCTGTAGGTCATCCACTCGTAGCTACCACCCTTCTTCACGCCGAAGAGAGGGTTGTTGCCGTACTTCTTGATGCTCTGCTCGTAGAGCTCGACCAGGTTCGAGAACTTCTCGCTCATGTCTTCACGCCTCCAGGGAGAAAAATACAACGCCGTATATACAGCCTCACCACGGGTTCGCGGGCGCCAGCGGCCTCCGGCTGGAGTCGCGCGCGTCGCGTGGCATCTTGGGACCTCGTTCGGCCATGTAACCTAGCCCACGGTGTTCGTCGCGCGCAAGGTGTTGCGCGGGTTTGAGCCAGCGGGGTAGCGTAATCGTAGCCACCCCAAGGCGCTTGACCACCGACCCCGAGAGGACACACCGATGAGGCACACCCCGCTGCACACGCTCGCGCGACCGGGGCGCGTGCGCACGGCAGGCCGGCTCGAACTCTATGGCGCGCACTGGGTGCTGGCGAACGCGCACGCGCGCGTCCCGCTCACGCTCGCCCCCGAGGTCGGCCTCGAGCTGACCGAGGGCGCGCTCATCCGCGTCGAGGGGCGCTGGGACGGGGAGTCGCTGCGCGCCGAGTCGATCACGCCTAGGCCGGCGCCAGGTGGCGCCAGGCGCCGCCCGCTCGACGCCAGAGCGGATCGCCTGACCCTGGGTGAGTCGATGGCCGCGCGCCAGCGGATGCGCGCCGGGGTCGACGCGTTCTTCGCCGCGCGCGGCTTCGACGAGGTCAACACGCCGTGCTGGGTCCCCGAGCCCGGGACCGACATCTACATCGAGACCTTCGCCGCCGACTTCGACCCCGGCCACGGCGGCGCGACCCGCCGCGGCTACCTCCAGACCTCACCCGAGCTCGCCATGAAGCGCCTGCTCGTCGAGGGCTTCGAGCGCATCTACCAGTGGACGCGCGCCTGGAGGAACGGGGAGGTCACCGACCGGCACGTCCCCGAGTTCACGATCCTCGAGTGGTACAGGGCGTGGGAGGAGATGGGCGCGATCCTCGATGATGTCGAGGCGCTCACGCGCGCGCTCGTGGGCCCGACGGCGCGCGTGCGCACGATGACCTCGAGCGAGCCGGATCTGGACGTCGACCTCACCGCGCCCTTCGAGCGGATGACGATGCGAGAGGTCGTCCAGGGCGCCTGCGGGTTCGACCTGCTCGAGGCGCTGCGCTACGACCAGCTGCGCGAGGCGTGCGCCGAGCGCGACCTCATCGACGTCGCGAGGCGCCCCGAGCCCAGCGCCTTCGCGACCCAGCGCGAGCCGACCTCCCCGCGCATGCCCAACCTCATCGCGCCGGCCCCCGAGCGCGCGGGCTCCAGGCGCCACGAGCGCCCCGACGACGCCCCCACGCGCCGCCCGCCCCGCGGCGAGCTCCACACCCCGCGCCTCTACAA
>CAJXPN010001156.1 GCA_913058025.1 uncultured Myxococcales bacterium
TACGAGATTTCTGCCTGTCTCGTGGGCTCGGAGATGTGTATAAGAGACAGCGTACAACCTCCACCTCCACGACAGCGGCGCCTCCAGCCAGCCGGGATGCACCATCGGCACCGCGAGCCCCTGCGCCCACGCCTCGCCGTCGAGCGCGCGCAGCCCCGCCCACCTCTTGAGCTCCTCACCGTCCGGCCTCGCCAGGCCCGCCGCCACCAACGCCTCGTCGTCGACCTTCGCCAGGAACTCCGCCACGTCCTCGCGCGCCTCACACCAGTCCCGGCAGCCGTACGCGTACGCGACCTCCGGGTCGATCCCACGTGAGCTCAGCCACCCCCTCGCGGGCTCCCCGAGCGGCACGTCCTTGACCCGCTCCCAGATCCCGCGCATCACCGAGATGCGCGGCGAATCATGAGGTAACTCGAAGGGATGCGTGTGCGGGTTCGGGAAGTGGGACGCGTAGAGCGGTTGCTCGTTGGCCCCGAGCCTGGCGCGCTTCGAGCGCTGGGCCGCGATCGCGCGCACCTTCGCGCGCGCCCCGCGCAGCTCCTTCGACTTCAGCCTCATCCCCACGTCCGCGCGGCGGTGGTTCGCACGCGGCGCAAACGACGACTCCTGCTGGCGGATCTGCTCCAGGTCCACGCCCGCGAGCGCCGCGCCGATCTCGAGCACCTGCTGGAAATGATCTCGGGCCTCCCCAAGGTTCTCGAGCCGCGCGATCAGGTCGAAGACGTCGCCCGAGATCGCGCAGTTCACCGAGAAGCAGCGGTAACCCTTGGGGCCTATCGAGAGCGACGGGTTCCGATCCCCGCGAGCGTGCGCGTCTCCATTGATGCAGCGCGTGACCCACCAGTCCCCGCCCCGCTTCTTGAAGTGCAGGCCGTAGCCCTCGGCCACCTCTCGGCAGTCGAGGCGTTCTCTGATCTGCTCGACGTGATCACTGTGCCCATTCATGCTCACCAATCTCACTCCTTGAGGTCGGACACCATAGCCGCAGCGTGCTCGCCGCGCAAAGCGCTCGCGCCCGCCCCGGCCATCGCCCAGGAGCCTCCCCATGACCTCACGGCGCCGACAGATCGAGGAGCTCCGAGGGCTCCTCGCGAAGCCCCCCAGCCGCGCGCTCTTCCGCGCGCTGCTTCGCCAGATCCAGCGCTGGGGCGGGGACCTCTCCCAGGCCCCGCTCGAGTACGCCGTCGGGATCGTCTCCCGCTGGCCTGGCTCCGTGCACAGGCCGATGCCTCCGAAGTGGGTCGACCTCGCGATGCGCGGGCGCGCGCCGCGCGCCGCGCGCCTGTGCGCCCACCTCGACCTCTCGTCCCGCGCGCTCGACGACGCGCTCGCCACCACGCTCGCCAAGCAGCCCAGCCTCTCCAACCTCAGCTCGCTCCGGCTCTGCGGCGACGAGTCCGCGCTGCGCGCCTTCCTCACGCGCTCCACGCTCCGCTCGCTCCGTCGCCTCGAGTTCGACGGCGCCCTCACCGACGGCTCCGTCATCGACCTCTTCGAGGACCCCGTCACCGCGGGGCTGCGCGTGTTCGTCCTGGGCGAAGGGTTCCTGACGCGCGTGGCCGCCGAGGCGATCGCGTCGAGCCACGCCGCGGCCTCGCTCGAGCGCGTCGCGCTCCCGCACAACCCACTGGGCGACGCGGGCGTCTGCGCGCTGATCGAGGGCGAGGCGTTGCCTCACCTCACCAGGCTCGACGTGTCCGGCTGCGGCGTCTCGCTCGCCTCCGTCCATGTCCTCGCTGGCTCGCCGGCTCGACGCCGGCTCACGCACCTGTCACTCGACGCCGCCGAGCTCGGGCCTTCTTTCCCAGGTGTTTTGGTGGACGGCGCGGCCGTGATCCCGCTCGAGCACCTCTCCATCAACGACGTCGCTCTGGGCGACGCGGGCATGGACGACCTCATCGAGATCTCCATGGGTGAGCTCTCGGACCTCCAGGAGCTCCGGGCCACGCACAACGGCATCACCGACGGTGGGCTCTCGGGCATCGGATCGAGCGCGACGTTCCCTTCCATGCGTAAGCTCGACCTGCGCTGGAACCGCCTCACCTGGCAGGGCGCCGATCGGTTCTCCTCTCGCCGCTCCTGGCGCTGCCTCGAAGTCGCCGAGCTCGAGGGCAACGAGATCCAGGTGGCCCGCCTCCAGCGGCTCTCGTTCAAGCGGTCCTGATCGAGGTCCGGCACACGATCGAACACACACGTGCCCGCACCCGTCACTGTGTGTATCCCTGTCTCTTATACACATCTCCGAGCCCACGAGACAGGCAGAAATCTCG
>CAJXPN010001157.1 GCA_913058025.1 uncultured Myxococcales bacterium
GAGATTTCTGCCTGTCTCGTGGGCTCGGAGATGTGTATAAGAGACAGTGCTCGGGCTGCCCCAATTGGACGAGCAGCCAGCCGATCGTGCTCAGCGTCCGTGCGACGTCGGAGTCGACGTCGACTCCGACGTCGACGTGCCTGAGCGTCTTGAGCAGGACGAGCAGCGTCGAGTACCAATCCCCCGTCTCGATGTAGAACGTGGTTGCGGTGTTGCTGATGCGGAGCCACAGGTCTGGATCGTCGGAGTGGTCGATGAGCTGGAACGCCTCGAAGAGCAGCGACATCGGGTAGTCGCCGTGGTGGACCCGAGGCATCATGGGTGAGCTCACGATGCCCATCGAGATCCACGCGCGCTCGAGCGCCGTGGCGTCTGGGTGCTCGGCCTCGTGCTCGCGCTTGAGCCACTCGAGCGCTCGTTCATCCCCCTCGAACGCCAAATGAGCGTGGCGCTTGATGGTCTCCAGGCGTTTCACTGTGCGACTCTGGCGTTTTGGGGTGGTCAAGATTCCGAGGTGAACTTGGCGAGCATGTCGCGCACGCTGGTGGACGTCCCGCGCTCGGTGACCCACTGCGCGAGCGGTCTGGTGTGGCGCAGCGCGGCGTAGCTGCTCGGGTAGACGAGCCGCGCGCGGCGCTTCTTCAGGCAACCGTGGATCTTGTTCGCGAGCACGTCGGGCGAGCCCGTGGGCAGAGAGTTCGCCGCGGCCGCGCCGTCGCCGTAGGCGTCGCGCGCGGCCGCCTCCATCTCGCTGTGGACGGGGCCGGGGTACACGGTCAGGACGTGCACGCCCAGGTGCTCGACCTCGGCGCGCATCGTCTCCGAGGCGGCCGCGAGCGCGGCCTTGGCCGCGTTGTAGTGGCCCATGCCTGGGGTGTGGACGAGCGCAGCGAGCGAGGCGATGTTGACCACGGCGCCCTCGGCCTCGCGCTCGAGCAGATCGCCGATCACGAGGTTCATCAGGCGCATCGGGGCGTGGAGGTCGACGTCGAACAGGCGCTCGGATCGCTCCGCGCTCACCCCGACCATGGGCTCGACGTACTGGACGCCGGCGTTGTTGACGAGCAGGTCGATGGGGCCGAGCGCGGCGACGGCGTCCTCGAAGAGCGCGGCGCACTGGTCGAGGTCGCTCAGGTCGGTCGGCCGCACGAAGCACGTCGTGTCCGAGAGGTCCTGCGCGAGCGTCTCGAGGCGCTCGATCCTGCGCGCGGCGAGCGTCAGGTGGACGCCCTCGCGCGCGAGCCGCCGCGCGATCGCTTCGCCGATGCCGCTCGATGCGCCCGTCACCAGCGCGTGCTTGAAGTTCATCGTCTCGCCTCCTCTCGCGTGGGGTTCACAGGCAGCGCTGGGGGAAGGACGCGAGCGGGTAGGTCCCCGGCTTGTAGGAGGGCGTGGCGCCCTGGAGCTGGCCTATCGTGACCTGGCCCTTGGCCGGGTCGAAGGAGAGCTCCACCCCGGTTGACTCCTTGATGGGCAGGCCCTTGGTCGAGTAGGCCTTGTCGATTTCGGAGTCCTCGAGGTGGCCGAGGCGATCGCGCTCGTAGAATTCGTTCGTCACGACGTAGAGGAACAGCGTGGGCGCGCCCTCGGCGTCGACGCCCGCGACGTAGGTCGATTGGCGCGAGACCTGCTCCCACTCGTCGATGCCCATGTCGCTGTCGGAGCGGTCGTGCTTGAGCGTCACGATGAGCTCGGGCGCGCCTCCAGGGACGAGCTCCTTGACCTCGAGCGGGCCGAACGTGAGATACTCGAAGATCCCGAACGCGCCCGGGTTGTACTCGATGTCGAGGTCGGAGACGTGCCACGCGCCCTTGATCTGGAGCGCGAGCGCGACGTGCCGCTCCATGGGGTCGTCGTCGACGTAGTACGAGACCAGCGCCGCGCGCTGGAAGTCCGCGTGCCCGACCTCGACCTCCTGCGTGACGCCCGGGGCCGCCCCGTAGTGACTGTCGCTGGTCCCGTCGAGGTACGCGAGCACGTCGGCCGAAGCCTTCGCCTTCGCCGCCGGGATCGGGTCGAAGCCGCACAGCCCTGGAGGGGTCGCGGCGGCGGGCGCGTTCGCGAGCAGCAGCGCGTCCAGGCGCTTCTGGACGATCGCGTTCGGCCGCGCCACGAGCGACTTCTCGTAGTACCCGCGCGCCAGCGCGGTGTCGCCGCGCTCCTCGGACACGCGCCCGAGGTTGTACAGGCTCGCGCCCTTGATCCTCTCGTTCGAGGCGTACTTCACCGACGACTCGTTCGCGCTCTCGGCGCGCTCGAGATCGCC
>CAJXPN010001158.1 GCA_913058025.1 uncultured Myxococcales bacterium
TACGAGATTTCTGCCTGTCTCGTGGGCTCGGAGATGTGTATAAGAGACAGAGCGCGACCTTCGCGACATCGGCCTCGAGCTCGACACCCTCAAGATCCAGTCCGTCTCCGACGAGCGCGGCTACCTCGACTCCATCGGTCGTCGCCAATCCGCCACGCTGCTCATGGAGAGCCGCGTGGCCGAGGCCACCAACCGCTCCGAGGCCAGCGTCCTCGACTCCGAGAACCAGCGGAAGAAGGCCATCGCCAAGATCGAGGCCCAGAAGCAGATCGCCGAGGCCGACGCCGAGCGCCGCATCACCGACGCCAAGACCAAGGGCGAGGCCATGGTCGCCGAGGAGCGCTCCAAGATCGGCTCGGCCATCGCCCGCGCCATGGCCAACATGGAGGTCCAGCGCGCCCGCATCGAGCAGGTCAAGCGTCAGCTCCAGGCCGACGTCGTGCGCCCCGCGCAGGCCCGCAAGTCCGAGCTCGAGCTCCAGGCCAAGGGTAACGTCGCCAAGACCATCGAGGAGGGCCGCGCCAACGCCGAGGCGCTCCGCTCACTCGTCCAGACGTGGCGGGACGCCGGCGACGCCGCTCGCCCCATCTTCGTCATGCAGCAGTTCGACACGATCATGACCGCCATGATGTCGACCATCCAGGACGTCAAGATCGACAAGATCACGGTCATCGACTCCAACCTCGACAACATCGACCGCAACGCCTCGCTGCCCCTCAAGACCGCGTCGGCGTCCGAGCAGATCAAGCAGACCATGGGCCTGGACCTGCCTCGCCTCCTCCAGGGCGTCGCCGCCATGCAGAACAAGGGCTGAACCGCCCTCCCCCACCCACGTGAGCGTCATGAAGACCACCCCGTTCACCGGCGCGGCGACGCGCGGCATCGCCGCGCTCGCCGCGCTCCTCGTTTTCGCAGCGTGCGACGACGCAGAGACTCCGACCGCCTCCACCGAGGCGGGCTCGAAGGTCGCGCCGATCGACCCCGCGGCGATCGGCTCCACACCCGAGACCTCCGAGGGCTCTCCCTCCGAACCCGCGCCCAGAGCCATCGAAAAGGACCCCGCGCCGCGGGTTGCCCCCCCGGTCGCCGAGCCCGCGCCCGTCGACACGTCTCCAGGCTCGAGGGCCGAAGACGACGCGCCGACGCTCGAGGTCGACCCGGACGCCGCGTTCGCCGTCGTCGAGTTCGGCGTGGGCTCGGACGTCGCCGGGCGCGAGCTCCAGGGCCGCGCCACCCGATTCGGCACAGACGTGGGCACGCTCCACGCCTGGACCAAGCTCAAGAACGACGGCGACCCCAGGGACATCGACATGATCTGGCGCAAGCAGGGCGTCGAGACGTTCCGCTACCAGCTCACCATCGGCAAGAGCCCGAGCTGGCGCACGTGGTCCAAGAAGACCATCACCGAGGACGACTCCGGCTTCTGGAGCGTCGAGATCGTCACCAAGTCGGGCGACGTCCTGGCGACCCAGAAGTTCACGATCGACTGAGCCGATTCTGCTCGCACAAGGACCCTGCCGATGCGTGGAGCACACCTCGTCGCCGTCGCCCTCACCTCGCTGACGCTCGCGTGCCAGTCGAGCGTCACACCGCGAGAACCCACGCCAGACGCCTCCTCGGGCGCGCGCCTCGACGCCTCCGGAGCCGACGCATCCGGGGCCGACGCCCGGGGAGGCGTGGACGCGGGCGCGGACGCCTCGGCGCCGGCGGCGCCGAACACGCGCGCGCTGCTCGACGACTTCTGGGCCGACCACGGCGGGCGCGGCGCGTTCTCACAGCTCCAGCTCGACGCCGTCGAGGCGATGCTGCTCGCCGAGGACGACGTCCTCGCGGGCAGGTACGCCGAGGCGCGCGCCAGGGTCGACGCGGTCTTCGCCGCGTACCCCGAGTCCGACCCGATCTGGTGGTCCACGCCGGTGCCCCAGGGACTCAACCTCGGGACCCCCGTGGCGTACTACGGCCTGAGGATGCTCGACGACATCGCGCGTGGGCGCGGCCGAGGGCGTTGAGCCGCTCGGGTCACTCCAGCTCACGGTCGTGCGGGTCGCGTGCGCGACGGGCAGGCGCCCCGCCAAGGCCGACCTCTCCGAGGGTGAGGACGTCTCGCTCACGCTGGACCCCGCGCTCGAGGACCGCCGAATCATCGACGCGTCGTTCTCACTCTTCCGCGCCTACACGCGCGCGATCACGGGGGGACGCCTCACGCTCGAGGTCCTGTCTCTTATACACATCTGACGCTGCCGACGATCTACTCTGTGTAGAT
>CAJXPN010001159.1 GCA_913058025.1 uncultured Myxococcales bacterium
TCTACACAGAGTAGATCGTCGGCAGCGTCAGATGTGTATAAGAGACAGGTGCGTGATGGCGTTCAGGCGCGCGCGCGCCTCGGGGTCGGAGAAGACGATGGCGCCGAGCGCGGCGCGGTCGAGCGCGCCGTCTACGGCGAAGACGCCGTCTCCGAAGGCCTCGCGGATCGCGTCGAGCCCAGGTGAGCCTGGCGCGACGACCTCGCGCGCGACGACGTCGGCGTCGATGACGTGGACGCCGAGCTCGCGCAGCATCTTCGAGACTGTGGACTTCCCAGAGGCGATGCCGCCGGTGAGCCCGACGATGACGGGGACGTTGGACATGATCGCTGACTCGTCTTCGTGAGTAGGGGAAGTGATAGCACGAAGTTCGAGAGGGTGGCGAGCGGCGCGCGCTTGTGGAGGTGTGTCGTACACGCTAGAAGTCAGGGCGCGACCGGTAGGTCGAGATGGCAGGTGCATTGAGGCCAGGTGGACATGGCGAGGCGAGTTAGAGGTAGGAGGGGCGGCGACTGGCTCGATGGGATCTGGGCGCTCGCGTCGAGCCCGGCGGTCCCGGCCATCGCGCTCACGATCGCGGGCGCGATCCTGACGACCGCGGCCTGGTCGGGCGCGCCCGAGGCGACGACGTCGACTTGGTGGACCGCGCCGACGCAGTCACCCGATGCGTTGCGCTCGGCGACCGCGCTGTTGCTCGCGTGCGCTCCGCTCGCGTTGATCGCGCTGCTGAGCCGTCGACGCGACGTGTCCGCGCGCGCTGAGGTCGACATCGACCTGCTCGTCGGGGGCGACGCGGCCGAGGACGCGCTCGATCAGGAGCGGTTGGCCTGGGCGCCCAGGCTCGGCCTGGGGCTCATGGTCGCGGGCGCGGCCGTATCGATCGGAGCGTTCCTCTCGATCCAGTCCGGCTCGCCGTCCACGCTCTCGTCCCTCCCCGTGGGGAAGACGATCGAGTTCGTGGAGGGGGCAGTCCTCGGCAAGCCGGTGAGGCTCATGCTGCCGCGCCGCGTGAAGGCGACCCGGCTCGAGATGGGGGAGCGCGGCGCGCTCATGGGGATCAGCTTCTCGACGCCCGGCGAGGACCCGACCGAGGAGCAACAGCTCACGGTCGGAGAGTCGGTGGTGCTCGACGGGCTCCGGCTCACGTTCGTGGGGACGCGCGAGGACTCGACGATGTTGCGCGCGGTGATCTCCGGGACGAGCGAGCAGACCATCCAGGTGGGGGCGGGGGAGGGCGAGTCGTTCAAGGTCACGCCCGAAGGCCCCGAGTATACGATCCGACAGATGACGTTGAACCATCTCGGGGTGATGGGCCCCGCGGTTCAGGTCGAGGACCCGGACGGCGACGCCCGCTGGATCTTCATGCGCCAGCCGAGCGAGGACCTCGGCCCCGCGTACGACGCGCCGCTAAGGCTCGACCGCTTCGAGACGCGGCGCGCGCCGGTGATCGCGGTCGCGCCGGCCAGGCCCTCGTGGCCGCCGATGGCCGCGGGCGGCATATTCGTGGCGGGGCTCGGGATGCTCCTCATGTTCGTCGAGATCACGCGCCGCGGCGGCCGAACGGGTGGCTTCGCCAGCCTTAACGGCGCGGGCTTCATCGCGGCGAGCTTCGGCCCGTACGCCGGGTCACCCACGACGTCCGCGGACGAGGAGGAGTGAGATGGAGTTGACGCTTGGTATCGCGATCGCATCGCTCGTCGTGGCGCTCGGGAGCTGGTTGGTGCCGGAGCGCGTGTCGTGGCGTGGCTGGGTCGCGTCTGCGGCGTGGGCCGGGCTCGTCGCCGCGATGGGCGCGGCGTTCGCCGGGTACGCCCACGGCGGCGGCGTGGCGCTCGCGGCCGCCGCCTTCGCCGCCGCGGCCGCGCTCCCCATGGAGCTCCCTGGTGGATGGGGCGCGAGGACGCGCCGCGTCGCCGGCGCCGCGCCCGTGGCGCTGGGCGCGGCCGCGATCGTCCAGACCGCGAACACGTTCTTCCAGGCCCCGCTGGAGGACCCGAACCTCGTGCTCTACGCGGGCTGTTGGGCAGCGCTCGCCGCCGCCGTGACCGCGGCGCTCGCGGGCGCGAGCGCCGCGGAGGTCGACGCAGGTCGACCCCCCTCATCGACCGCGCTCGCCATCGCGGCGAGCCTGGGCGGCGCCGCGATCATCGGCCACGCGCGCGGCGGTGTCGGAGAGGGCGGGTTCTCGCTGCCGCTGTCGACCTACGGCGGCCCGATGATGTGGGGGCCTGTCTCTTATACACATCTGACGCTGCCGACGATC
>CAJXPN010001160.1 GCA_913058025.1 uncultured Myxococcales bacterium
GCCGAATACTTCAACCGCGACGTCCTGATGATGATCATTCGTCAGCCGCTCCAGCTCACCGAGATGGAAGGCAAGTACGACATCGTCTGCAACGTCAAGGGCGGCGGCAAGTCGGGTCAGGCCGGCGCGCTGCGTCACGGCATCTCCCGTGCGCTCCTCCTCATCAACGAGGACCTCCGCCCCACCCTCAAGGCTGGCGGGTTCCTCACGCGCGATGCGCGCGTCAAGGAGAGGAA
The DNA here is from genome assembly GCA_913058025.1 of uncultured Myxococcales bacterium. Lineage (GTDB taxonomy): Bacteria > Myxococcota_A > Bradymonadia > Bradymonadales > Bradymonadaceae > CAJXPN01. Next base: position 237 of record CAJXPN010001160.1, read on the forward strand.
GAAGTACGGTCAGAAGGGCGCGCGCGCGCGCTTCCAGTTCTCCAAGCGCTGAGTCTCGCTGGGCGCTGCCTTCGGCGCGCCCTCGTGCTCACGTTGTTCGCACAGAGAGGCGGGCGACCCATCAGGGTCGCTCGCCTCTCCTCGTTCTTGCGCCGCCTCGCCGCCGGTGCGCGGCGCGTCAGACCATCTGGAGGATCGCGGCGCCCAGGGCGAAGAGCATCACCGCGCCGAGCGATCGCCCGGGCGTGAGGTCCGTGTCCATGAGGAGCGCGCCGATGAGCCCGTTGAAGAAGAGGATCGAGCCGATGGTGAAGCCCAGCGGGATCCCGAAGACAGGCGGCACGAGCACGAAGACGTAAGCGGCGTAGGGGTAACCGAGGAGGCGCGCGGCGTCACGGATGCGCATGCGCGCGCCGAGGACGCGCGTGGCGAGCCAGAGCGTGCACGCGTGGCAGGCGTAGACGAAGGGGACGCGAGCGCTGGGTGCGATGAGCGCCGAGAGGCGCCGCGTGGTCGGCGTGGTGGAGACGCCCGCGGTGTCGAAGAGTTCGACGAGCGCGATGTCGAGGCTGTCCCCGGTGGCGAGCAGGTAGATCACGGAGAGGGTGGGGAAGAGGCCCATGCAGACGGCGCCGAAGGCGACGGCCGGCAAGGGGCTCGCCGCGCGGGTGTAGGCGATCGAGAAGATGCGCGGGGAGCGTAGCGCGGCGAAGAGCGTCTTGAGGAAGGAGGCGACCACGGAGTCTTCGGTCGAGTCTTCCCAGGGGACGAGGCGCGCGCCACCGAGCTCACGGTGGCAGCTCGAGCAGATGGCGACGCCTTGTCCCAGGACGCGGCGAGCGGTCCACCCGGTGGGGGCGTCGCAGCGCGTGCAGAGGGAGACGGCGGGCTCGTCCGTGCGGATCGCGCACGCGCCCAGACCGCTGGTGCGGCCCGGGCGCGTGTTGGTGTGTGTGTCCTGGCTCAAGGCGAGCTCACTTCTTGCGGGCTTTCTTGGCCATCCTGCGCTTGCGCTTCTTCTTGGACCGCGAGATCGACTTGGACTTGGTGCCCGCGCCGGAGCGGGTCATCTTGCCGCCGGGAGGGGTGTAGCCGGGGGGGAGCTGGAAGTCGCCCATCCCAGGCATGCCCATGAGGCCACCGCCCATGCCGCCGGCGCCGCCGCCCTGAGCGCCCATCAGGTCGCCGAAGAGGGCGCCGATGTCCATGTCCTTGAGCTGACGCATCTGGTTGAGCTGCTTGAAGCCGGGGAGCTTCCCGAGGAAGCCGCCGCCCATGGAGCTGAACTGCTGCATCATGCCGCGCATCATGTTGAACTGCTGGATGACCTGCTCGACCTTGGCGAGGTTGGCGCGGTCATCGGGTCCCTCGGGGCATGAGCCGCGGGCGATGCGTCGCACGCGAGAGGGCTGCCGGGTGAGGAGGTCTGGCTGCGCACGCTCTTGGACGGTCATGGAACCGATGATCGCCTTGATCTTCTCGAGCTCCTTGTCGTCCAGGTTTACGTCGGCGGGGAGGTCGTTGCCGAAGGGCATCATCCCCATGAGGTCCTTCAACGACCCGAGCTTCCCGATCTGGGAGAGCTGGTTGTAGAAGTCGTTGAAGTCGAACTCACCCGAGAGCATACGCATGGCATCCTCCTCGGCGCGTTCGGCTTCGTCGTCGGTGAGCGTGCGCTCGAACTTGTTCATGAGCTGGACGACGTCGCCGTAGCCCAGGATGCGGTTTGCGAAGCCCTCGGGGCGGAACGCCTCGAGGTCCTCGAGCTTCTCGCCCTCACCGACGAACTTGATGGGCTTGCCGGTGACCTCCTTGATGGAGAGCGCGGCGCCGCCGCGGGCGTCGCCGTCGAGCTTGGTCATGATGAAGCCGTCGATCTCGAGGCGCTCGTTGAACTCCTTGGCGGTGTTCACGGCGTCCTGCCCGATCATGGCGTCGGCGACGAGGAGGATGTTCTCGGGCTTGGTGGCCGCGACGATCTGCTCCTGTCTCTTATACACATCTGACGCTGCCGACGATCTACTCT
>CAJXPN010001161.1 GCA_913058025.1 uncultured Myxococcales bacterium
GTGCTTGTCGGCCCGGCTCGCCCCCTCGAGCTCTCGCGTCGCCTCTCGCGCCGACGCGCCCTCGTTCCGCAGCGCCCAGTACGCCGCGGTCGCCAGCGCGCATCGCGTCGCGTCCCCCTGCCTCCACGTGAAGTACTCGGAGAGCTGCGAGTCCGTCGCGCCCACCCAGACGCGCGAGTCGAACGTCACCACCTCGCCCAAGCCCAATGAGAACACCGCCGACGCGCGCGCCGCCGACAGCGACACGATCTTCTCGACGCGCCTGTCGAACAGCGACCAGTCCCGAGGAAGAACCAGCGAGATCTCATCGGACTGTGTGTACGCGAACGTCCCCTGTAGATCCTCGGTCAGCGCGAGCGTCGCCTCGGTCATCAGCGCGTGGAACGTCGGGTCGAATGGCTTCTCGAAGCGCGCCGCCGTGAGCTTCGAGAAGCCCCTGCCGTCCACGCGCACCACCGCCCACGCGCCGTCGAGCACCCTCGCACACTGGTAGGCCTCCAGGCCCCTCATCCGCTCCGCTGGACCCATGCCAGACCTCCTCACGTTCGAGTCGACCCGCACAACCCGCGCGCTCGGCCCGCTTATGCCAGCGACGCCTTCGCCTTCGCCTCCGCGTACAGCCGCGAGCGCAGCTCGAGCAGGTCCTCGCTCGCTCCCACCTTGTAGGTGTGGGGGTTCGCGAACCTTCGGTGCTCGTCGGGCAGCAACGCCAGCCGCCCCTTCATGTACGCCGCGCTCTCCTGGACGCTGCGCCCCGGCCGCACGAGCACCCCATCGACGAACACGTCCGAGAGCAGCTCCTCCCGACGCATCTCGGAGACGTCGCTGCTCTGATCGGGGAAGTAGGGGTGGTGGATCCTGTCGGGCGCGCCGCCCGACTCGAGGCCTATCCCATCGCCGTAGAAGGTCCCGTCCCCCTGGTAGTAACGCCACACGCTCTTGCGTCCCGGCAGGCTCACCTTCGTGAAGTTGTCCGAGATCTTGAGGCACGCGTCGCCGCGCGCCTCCGAGAGCTTGTAGACGCCATCGAGCGCGCCGTCCGGGTGCCCCGTCACCAGCCTCGTGCCGACGCCGAACAGGTCGATCGGCGCGCCCTGATCCAACAGGCTCTTGATCAGGTGCTCGTCGAGCTGGTTCGTCGCGTAGATCGCCACGTCCTTGAGCCCTGCCTCGTCGAGCAGCGCGCGCGCGCGCTTGCTCAGGTAGGCGAGGTCGCCCGAGTCCAGCCGGATCGCCACGAGCGACTCCCCCCTCGACTTCATCTCCAGCCCGACCTTGATCGCGTTGGGGACGCCGCTCTTGAGCGTGTCGTAGGTGTCCACGAGCAGCACGCACGCCTGCGGGTAAAGGCCCGCGTAGGCCCGGAACGACTCGAGCTCGTCGCCGAAGTGTTGCACCCATGAGTGCGCCTGCGTCCCGCCCACCTCGATCCCGTAGCGCGAGCCCGCCAGGGTGTTCGACGTCCCCGCCGCGCCGCCGACCGCCGCCGCCCTCGACGCCTCCATCGCGCCGCTCCCTTGCGCGCGCCTGAGGCCGAACTCGTAGAACGCACGGCCTTGGCTGGCCTCGCCCACGCGCGCCGCCTTCGTCGCCACCAGCGACTGGAAGTTGAGCGCGTTCAGCAGGAGCGGCTCGAGCAACTGCGCCTCCATGATCGTCCCCTCCACGCGCGCCACCGGCTCCAGCGGGAAGATGATCTCACCCTCTCTCATCGCGCGCACCGTACCGCCGAAGCGGAACGCGCCGAGCCACTCCAGGAACACGTCCTCGAACCCCAGGGTCTTCAGGTACGCCAGGTCCTCCTCGGAGAACCTCATCCGGCCCATCCTCTCGATGAGGTCGCCCAGCCCCGCGAACACGACGTAGCCCCCTTCGAAGGGGACGCTCCTGAAGAAGTAGTCGAACAGCGCGGGCTCATCTCCCTTCCCAGACAGCAGGTAACCCTGCGCCATCGTCAGCTCGTAGAGGTCGGTGAACAACCCCAGCGCGCTCGTCTCTCCGACCATGTCCTGCTCCTCGAGGTGGGTACTCGGACGCGCGCTCGTCGCGCGCCTCCTGGCGTTCGACCACCGTCCTAGCGCTTCGCGGCGCCACCGCGCAAGCGGACCGAACAGGCGAAGCGTCGAAAAAGCTCTTGACACCCCCAGAGCACACATTTATACCCCTCTCTCCCTGGAACACTCCGGTGTCGTCAGGGAGACGGGACGCGAAGATAGCTCAGTTGGTAGAGCACGGCCCTGAAAAGGCCGGTGTCGGCGGT
>CAJXPN010001162.1 GCA_913058025.1 uncultured Myxococcales bacterium
GAGATTTCTGCCTGTCTCGTGGGCTCGGAGATGTGTATAAGAGACAGACATTCACCTGGCGCGCCAGTGGGTCTCCCAGCGTCTCCCGAAGGCGCGCGAGGCGATCCCGGAGCGCTACGGCGCGCCCGAGCTGGGGCCGTTGACCACCGGGCTCGGTGAGATCTTCCAGTTCGAGGTCCGCGCCGACAGGATGTGCTCGCCCGGAGAGCAAGACCTCGACGGCTGCTACACGCTCATGGAGCTGCGCACGATCCTGGACTGGTACGTCGCGGTGAACCTGCGCTCGGTCCCGGGCGTGGTCGAGGTGAACCCGTTCGGCGGGGAGCTCAAGACGTACGAGGTCCAGGTCGACCCGGCGCGGCTGAACGCGCTCGGGCTGAGCCTCGAGGACGTCTTCGACGCGCTCGAGCGCAACAACGCCAGCGTCGGCGGCGGCTACATCGCGCGCGGCGGCGAGCAGCGCGTGGTGCGTGGCGAGGGGCTCATCGGGAGCCTCCAAGACGTGCGCGACGTGCGCGTGGCGACCCGGCTCGACGGCACGCCGATCCTCGTCCAGGACGTCGCCGAGGTCGCGTTCGCGCCCATGGTCCGTCAGGGCGCGGTCACGCGCGACGGGCGCGGCGAGGTCGTGACCGCGGCGGTGATGATGCGCACGGGCGCGAGGTCGGGGGAGGTGACGCGGCTGGTCAAGGATCGGCTCGAGGCGCTCGCGCCGGGGCTCCCGCCAGGGGTCCGCGTGGAGCCCTACTACGACCGCACGGAGCTCGTGGACCGCACGATCCGCACGGTCGCCGTGAACCTGATCGAGGGCGGCGTGCTCGTGGTCGTGGTGCTCCTGCTGTTGCTCGGGAACCTGCGCGGCGGGCTGCTCGTGGCGTCGGTGATCCCGCTGGCGCTGCTGGGGACGTTCCTGTCGATGCGCGTGTTCGGCGTGTCGGGGAACCTCATGAGCCTGGGCGCGTTGGACTTCGGGCTCATCATCGACGGCGCGATCGTGGTCGTGGAGAACGTGACGCGGCGGCTCTCCGAGTCGGGCGCCAGGGGCGAGGCTCGCGTGCGCGAGGAGGTCGGCGCGGCGACGACCCAGGTGCTGCGCCCGGTGCTCTTCGGCACGGCGATCATCATGATCGTGTACGTCCCGATCCTCACGCTCCAGGGGATCGAGGGGAAGATGTTCCGGCCGATGGCGATCGTGGTGCTGTCGGCGCTCGCGGTGGCGCTGGTGCTGGCGCTCACGTGGGTCCCCGCGCTGTCGACGTGGCTGTTTCGGGGTGGGATCTCCGAGCGTGAGCCGGCGCTGGCGAGGCTCGCGCGCGCGGCGTACGCGCCGCTGCTCTCGGCGGCGATGCAGCGAGGCGGGGTGCTCATGGTCGCGGCTGCGCTGAGCGTGTGCGGGGGCGTGTGGCTCTCGGGGACGCTGGGCGCCGAGTTCGTGCCCTCGCTCGACGAGGGCGCGATCGCGATGCAGGCGGTGCGGCCGCCGTCGGTCGCGCTCGAGGAGTCGATCCGCGCGACCAGCAGGATCGAGCAGGCGCTGCGCGAGGAGTTCCCCGACGAGATCGACACGGTCATCTCGAGGACCGGGCGCGCCGAGATCGCCACCGACCCGATGGGCGTCGAGCTCAGCGACATCTACCTGATGCTGAATCCGACCTCGGAGTGGACGGCCGCCGAGACCAAGCCCGAGCTCGTCGACAAGATCGAGAGCCACCTCACGCGCGAGGTCCCGGGCCAGAACTACTCGTTCTCCCAGCCCATCGAGCTTCGCACCAACGAGCTCATCAGCGGCGTCCGCTCGGACGTCGCCGTGAGCATCTATGGTGAGGACATGGGCGAGCTCGAGGCCGCGAGCCAGCGCGTCCAGGAGATCCTCCTGGGCATCGAGGGCTCGGCGGACGTGAGCGCGGACGCGGTCGCGGGGCTGCCGTCGCTGCGCGTGGTCGTGGATCGACGCGCCGCGGCGCGCTACGGGATCAGCGGCGCGCAGGTACTCGACGCGGTCTCGGCGGTGGGCGGGCGCCCGGTGGGCGTGGTGTTCGAGGGGTCGCGCAGGTTCGTGCTTCAGGTGCGACTCCAGGGCCGCTCACGCGAGACGCCCGAGGCACTCCACGACCTGTTGATCTCGGCGCCGTCGGGCCAGCGCGTGCCGCTGGGCCAGGTCGCGCGGATCGTGCGCGAGGAGGGGCCCGCGGTGATCAGCCGGCAGCGCGCGCAGCGCAGGGTCGTGGCTGTCTCTTATACACATCTGACGCTGCC
>CAJXPN010001163.1 GCA_913058025.1 uncultured Myxococcales bacterium
GACAGGTGTGTGGCGTGGGGAGTGGCGGCGGCGATGGTGGCAGCGTCGTGTGGTCCGACGGGGGACAACACCGCCCCCGAGCTCGACCTGAGCCCAGGCGGCCCCGAGGCGCTCTACAAGATCGGCGAGGAGGTCCTCATCACCGCGTTCGGCAACGACGAGGACGGTGACGCCCTCACGTTCGACTGGACCGTGCGCACCGACAACCCGCTCTCCACGATCGAGGACACGGCGACGTTCATCACGACCGCGCAGTCTGCGACGTTCCGCTGGACGCCCGACTCGGCCGACATCACCGCGGGCGATCCGCTCCGCCTGATCTTCATCACGACCGACGCCCGCGGCGCGCGCACCGAGCGCGAGAAGAAGATCACGATCACGCCGGGCAACGGCGAGCCGGTGTTCGATTCGAGCGCGAACCAGCTCTACAAGGAGTGCTGCGACAAGCCGCTCGTGTTCGACGTCGTCGTGATCGACCCGGACGCGGCCGACGTCACGCTCACGATGAGCGAGGAGCCCTCAGGGGCGAGGTTCGAACAGATCGGCGCGTTCAAGGGCCGCTTCACCTGGACCCCCGAGGGCAGCGACGGCGACCAGCGCATCCACTCGGTCAAGTTCACGGTCAACGACGGCCAGAACCCCCCGGTGGACCAGCTCGTCACGATCGTGATCCCGCCGGACGACCTCGGCGGCGGCGGCGGCAGGCCGACGGACCCCGAGGCGGACGTCTGCGTGGGCGAGCGTCTCATCGAGCACAACCCGCTCGGCTCCCAGCGCGAGCCCAAGCCCGAGTTCACCATCAACGCCGCCCTGAAGTCGGGCACGGAGCGCTACGACAAGTACATCATGTTCTGGTCCGACCGTGACCCGACCTTCGACACCGACGCCACCGTCTTCTCGACCGACATGGTCCGTGACGGGAACACCATCAGCGGCGCGATCCCCAACGTCGCGGCGCGCGAGGGCAAGGACCAGACGATCGCCTACAAGATCTGTCTGTTCGACAGCCTCGCCAGCGACGAGGACCCCGACGCGCTCGTGTGCAACCCGTCGGTCAACGAGCTCTTCCACAACTTCAAGGCCTACGCGGACGCCGGGTCCGGCTGCCTGGAGGACCCGCTCGACAAGAGCTCGCGCCCCAACGACACCCGCCAGACCGCCAGCCCCATGAGCGAGACCGCCTGGGAGCCCTTCACCGCGTGCGGCGGCAACCAGGACTTCCACTCCAAGCCTGTGCGGCCGGGGCAGTCGTTCGCGTTGGTGGTCTCGTACCCGTTCGGCGCCCAGCTCGACCTCGAGCTGCTCGACGTCACCGGGACCCCGATCCCGAGCAGCTTCGACGTGTCGGACTGCTCGGGCCTGGCGATCGCCGAGGTCGAGCTGTCCGCGGACGCCAGCGCCTCGGAGTTCTACGTCAAGGTCTCCGGCGACGACGTCCCCTACCACGTCACCGCCATCGAGCTCGCCTCGGGCGCGGGCTGCCAGGACGAGGACCTCGAGCCCAACCCCGACGCGTCGCGCGCCTCGGAGCTGCGCACGGGCACCACGACCGAGCTCGAGATCTGCCCCGACGGCAGCGACTCGGACGTCTATGCCATCGACCTGGACCACGGCGAAGCGCTCACCGTCACGATGACGCACCCGTCCTCTCAGGCGAACCTCGACATGACGCTCTACTCGCCTTACCAGGCCGACTTCCCCGACCTCAACGGCGTGAAGTTCACGTTCGGGATCGGCCAGGACGAGGAGGTCCTCGAGTACGAGGCGCGCCACTGCGGCACCCACTACCTCAAGGTCTTCAGCAACGGCGCCGCCGCGAGCTACGAGCTCGACGTCCAGAAGACCGCGGGCTCGTGCACCGACGACGACACCCGCTCGGCCTCCGACTGCAACCACGGCCTCGAGGACGCCTCGCTCTTCCCCTGGAACCAGACCGTCGAGGGCCTCAAGCTGTGCTCCAAGGGTGACGACTGGTACCGCCACCGCGGCAACGCGGCGTACATCCTCGGACAGGTCACCGTGACCTCGGGCGACCCCGCCGGCCTCGAGTTCGAGATCTACGACATCGACGGCCAGAAGCTCGCCGACGGCGACCCCGACTCGACCGGCGCGAGCATCGAGTACACGTTCACCACCGACGACATGTACTACTTCCGCGTCTCCTCCCCCAACACCATCGAGTACGAGCTCGAGGTCCTCCAGTGAGCCTGTCTCTTATACACATCTGACGCTGCCGACGATCTACTCTGTGT
>CAJXPN010001164.1 GCA_913058025.1 uncultured Myxococcales bacterium
ATTTCTGCCTGTCTCGTGGGCTCGGAGATGTGTATAAGAGACAGGTGCAACACCACCGAGCCGTCGGGTACCCAGCCCGCGATCGCTCGCGCCACCTCGGGCAGCGCGTCGTCCACGACGGTGACCCACACCACGCACGGTCGCGCCGGGAGCGCGTCCAGCGCGTCAGGGAGCTTCCCATGGAGGGACTCCACGCCGAGCAGCGCGCGCGTCGCGCGCGCCGATCTCGACGTTCTGTTCCAGGTCGCCGCGACCTCGACTCCCTGCGCTGCCGCCCACAACCCCATCATCCTGCCCACTCGACCGGCGCCCACGATCACCCAGGGTCCTCGCGCGTTCATCGGTAGAGCCCACGAGCGCGCGCGTACTCGAGCACCCCCGCGCTCACCCAGGACTCGAGGAACGCGCGCTCGTCGGGCGCGTCGGACTCGAACGCCGCGCGCACTCGCGTCGAGCTCACCGCGGGCAACGACAGCTCCACCTTCACGCCGGACGCCTCGGTCGCCTCGTGGCCCGAGCGGCCGACGACCACGAGCCCCACGAGCTCCATGAGCCCTTCCCAGTTCTTCCAGAGGTGGACCTCGGCGAGGATGTCCGTCCCGATGATGAGGTGAAGGTCGACGTCGTCGTGCATCGAGAGCAGGTGCCGCGCGGTGTCGATGGTCCTGCTCTCTCCGCCGAGCTCACGCTCGACGTCGAGCACGCTCGCGCCGTCCAGCCCCCGCAACGCTCGCTCACACATCTCGAGCCGATCATCGAACGACGCGAGGTCCTTGCCGAACGCGTGCTTGTACGTCGGGATCCACCAGACCTCGTCCAGCCCGGCGACCTGCCTGGCCCACAACGTCGCGAGCGCGTGGCACACGTGCGGCGGGTTGAACGACCCCCCGAACAACCCAACCTGCCTCTTCTTCTTCTCGGCCACCGCGTCCCTCTCGTCTCAATGTCTCTGTCGACCCGACTCACTCATACATCAAGCAGCCGGCGCGCAGCGCCTCGAACTCGCCGCGGCGGCCGTCGAGCCACTCGACGACCTCCCTCGGGTCGGCGCCACGCTCGAGCCGCTCGCGCGCCTCGGAGTCGCCGAACAGGAGGTCGATCGCGGGGACATTCTCCACGAACTCATAGGCCTCGTCTCGCCACCCGAAGCGACCGGGGAAGAGCTCGAGGCACGCCGAGACGACACACGCGCTCGCGGTCACCGAGCGGAACGCGCCCCGGTCGGTCACGTGCATCTGCAACCCCTGACAGGTCTCGTTCGCGTGCTTCTGGAACATCGGCCGGAAGGACGCGAGCCGGAACACGACGCCCGGGAGCGCGTACGCGTCGAGCCTGGACTTGAGCGCGACCGCGTCCACGTACGGGGCGCCGAAGAGCTCGAAGGGTCGCGTGGTACCGCGACCCTCGGACAGGTTCGTCCCCTCGAGCAGGCACTGACCCGGGTACACGATGGCCGTGTCGAGCGTGGGCATGTTCGGGCTGGGCATCACCCACGACGCGCCGGTCTGATCGTGCCACTGACCGCGAGACCAGCCTCGCATCCCGATCACCTCGAGGTCACAGCTCCAGCCGCCGTGGCGCGCGAAGTACTGCGCCAGCTCACCGAGCGTCATGCCGTGGCGAGTCGCCAGCGGCTGCATCCCCACGAACGAGGCGCACTCGGGCAGGACGATGTTCCCCTCCATGACCTCGCCGCCAAGCGGGTTCGGCCGGTCGAGCACCCAGCACTCCACGCCCGCCGCGCCGCACGCCCTCATCATCAGGCCCACCGTGTACGCGTAGGTGTAGTACCGCGTGCCGATGTCCTGGATGTCACAGACCACGACGTCGAGCCCGTCGAGGTCGCCCTCGCGCGGCTCCAGGCTCTCCACGGAGTGCCCATACAGGCTCACCGTGTCGATGCCCGAGATCGGATCGACGGACCCGCCCACGGCCTCCATGTCCTGCGCCTCGGCGCGCACGCCGTGCTCGGGGCCGAAGAGTCGCACGACGTTCACGCCCGCGCCCGTGAGCGCCTCGATCGCGTGCTCGTAGCGCCGCGTCACGCTCGTCGGGTTGACCAACAACCCCACGCGCGCGCCCTTGAGACGAGCGAGCGCGCCCGACTCTCCTCCCAACAACGCGTCCAGTCCCGTCGAGAACATCCTGTCCTCACCACTCGAGTGGTCCATCATGATCGCCCTCCTTGGCGTCTTGAAGTTCTGTCTCTTATACACATCTCCGAGCCCACGAGACAGGCAGAAATCTCG
>CAJXPN010001165.1 GCA_913058025.1 uncultured Myxococcales bacterium
GCCGTCGACGGCACGCTGCCTGCGGCCACCGACACGTACGCCTCCGTGCGCGTCGGCAGAGAGCACGCGTGCGCGCTCGACGCCGACGGCCGCGCGACCTGCTGGGGCAAGGACACCTTCGGCCAGCTCTCCGAGCCGCGCGAGGCGTTGCGCGACATCGCCCCTGGCGATCAGCACACCTGCGCCGCGCGCGCGGACGGCAGCCTGACCTGTTGGGGCCGCGACTTCGCGGGCTCACTCAGCCCGCCCGCTGGCGACTACGTCGCCGTCGACGCCGGACCCAACTACGCATGCGCGCTGCGCGTTGACGGTCAGATCGCGTGCTGGGGTGAGGCGCTGTTCGGGCGGACCTCGCCGCCGACCGGGACCTTCGTCTCGCTCTCGGTCGGGGTCGCGCACGCCTGCGCGCTGCGTGACGACGACACCATCACGTGCTGGGGTCGAGACGACGACGGGCGCGCCAGCGCCCCCGGCGGCTCCTTCACCGGCGTCGACGCTGGCGAGACCGCGAGCTGCGGTGTCACCACCTCCGGGGACCTCGTCTGCTGGGGCTCCGACCCCCGCAGCGACTCCATCGCGTCCCCTCCCACGGTCACCGGCGCCGCCTCGGTCGGCGTCGGCGCCCGACACGGCTGCGCCCTCGAAGCTTCTGGCTCCCTCACGTGCTGGGGCTACGACGTCGACGCCCGCGCCACGCCCCCTCTCTGAGTTCGAACATCCACACATCACGTGCTCCGCTCGGCGTACACTCCACCGCGAGGTCCTCAAATGGACACACACATGCGACCACGCTTCGTGGCGACCTCACCGCTCGGCTCGGCCGAGGCGTCCGTGCGCGACCTCACCGACGCGTTCGTTTCCGCCGAGTGTGGCTGCCAGGCGCGCGGCTTCTACGACAGACAGGTCGAGGTCCGCGTCCACCCCGACACGCGACACACGTGGTCCCCTCAGCTCAAGGTCTGGTTCCAGGAGGATGACGGAGTCGTCCGCGCCCGCGGGCGCTTCGGCCCCGAGGCCAACGTCTGGACCATGTTCATGGCCGGCTACGCCATCTCCGGGATGGTCTCCCTCGCCGGGCTCATCGTCTACACGTCTCAGATCGGCGTGCGCGGCGGCGGCTCCTGGGGCGCCGCGCTCACACCGCTGGGCGCGCTCGGCGCGCTCGGCGTCTTCGCGCTCGCCCGCGTCGGCAGGCGGCTCGCCAGGGACGAGATGCGCGTGATGTTCGAGGTCGTCACGGCCCGGCTCGAGATCCTCGATCGCGACGAGGAGTGATCACGAACGAAGAGGGCCCGGTCACCATCAGGTGACCGGGCCCTCTTCGAAGTACGCATGGCGGGATTCGAACCCACGACCTTCCGCTCCGGAGGCGGACGCTCTATCCAGCTGAGCTACACGCGCGTCGCTCTCGACAAGTCCGAATACGTACCTGTTTATTCCGCAAACGGCAAGCCCGACGTCACGACTTCAGCGCGCCACGACGCCACGGATCACGCCGTCCGCGCGCGCTCGAGCGCGCGCAGAATACCGTGCTGCATGCTCGCCATGACGACCGAATACATCAGGTAGAGCGCGGCCATGCAGACGGTGAAGGTCCACTCGGGGAGCCCCGCGTCCAGGCCTGGGATGAGCACCACGAGCACGCTGATCCCGAACACCGCGAACAGCGCGTGGGCCGCCACGAGGGCGCCGAAGACCGAGGTGAAGTGCCCGCGCTGGGCGCGCCTCGCCGCGCGGCGCGCGCCCAACGCGTCTCCCGCGCCAAGGCCCGCCGCCGGCGCCGCCGCCCCGACGTACGCGTGCACCGCCAGCGCTGGCAGCCCGCCCATGAACCAGCAGAGCAGGTTCAGCGTGCCCACCTGCAGCGCGACCTTGATCGAGGCCCGCGCCCCGCGGATCGACCGCGGCTTGCCCTCGACCTCCGCGGCGCTCGTCCCCGCGATGATCCAGGGCATCGCGCTCATCATCAGCATCCCGAACGCACACAAGGTCACGCCCAGCGCCATCAGCCCGAGCGGCCCCTGGTCCAGCGCGTACTCGGCGCCGATGAGCGCCGCCAGCGCCAACGACATCCACGGGGCGCCTGCCTTGAGGTACGTCAGCTCGTGCTCGCGGAGCACCCCCAACGCGTCCTGGAGGATCCCACCCGCGCTCACCTTGTTCGTCGACATGCCACACCTCCGTTGGTCGTGCTCCTACAGGATAGCGCGCCGCCCGGCGCGCGTCACGGGCTCGCCCCCCACACC
>CAJXPN010001166.1 GCA_913058025.1 uncultured Myxococcales bacterium
TCGGCAGCGTCAGATGTGTATAAGAGACAGCGACCAGCGAGCGCACGCCTCTGCCCGTCGCGATGAGTCGCCTCGAGGAGCCGGCGAGCTGGAACTCGGACATGTCGACGCGGATGAGGCGGTCCTCTCCGCCGTAGAGCTGGATGGCGAGCTGCTTGGCGAGCTCGGTCTTGCCGACGCCGGTCGGCCCCACGAAGAACAGGCTGCCGCACGGACGCTCGGGGTCGTTCATCCCGGCCTTGAAGCGCGCGAGCACGCGCGCGGACGTCGCGCACGCCCTCGGCTGGCCGATCACGCTCGAGCGCAGGCGCTGGGCGATGGCCTCGGCGGGCAGCGAGACCTCGTCGCTGATGAGGTCGACCGGGATGCCGGTGTACCGGGAGAACGCCTGCGACACGTCCGCGGGCCACATCGTGCGTACGCGGTCTGGATCTTCGCGCATCCAGTCCACGAACGCGCACGCCTTGCCAGGGAAGGCGCGCGCGCGGTCGAAGAAGGTCAGCAGGCGCGCGGCGTGGCGCCAGGACTGAGGATGGACCTCGATGTCCGAGCCAGACCGCGCGTGGTACGCGGCCATGAACGCAGGGACGCGCTCGGGCTCGGGCTCGTCCACGCGCACGATCCTCAACGAGTCGACGAGCGAGGGCGCGACGCGCGCGCACAACGCGAGCTCCTCCTGCGTCGCCTCGGCCATCAACGCGAACCCGCCCGCGCGCAGCTCCGGCCAGAGGATCTGCCCGATGGACGAGTGCGCACCGCGCTCCTTGAGCAGCTCCCCGAGGTGCCCGACGTACAGGACGTCGCCCTCGCCGGAGAGCTCACGAGTCATCTCGAGCACGCGCTCCTCCCACTGCCCGAGGTACTGCATCCCGGCGATGATTCGATCGGACGAGGTCGACCAGAGGCGAGGCACGAAGTCCTCGTGTTCACGCTGCGCGAGCGCGAGCTTGCGCGCGAGCGCGCGCACCAACGTCGTCTTCCCGGACCCGCTCGGTCCCACGATCAGGACGGACTCGGGCGCGGCGCGCCGCACGAGCTTCTCGAGCCGCGCGGCGCCCTGCACGTCCCCCACGGGCGCCGCGAGCTCGCGGCGGCGCGCGCGGTCGACCCAGTCCACGGCCACGGCGTCGAGCGTGGGGAAGTCGCGCGAGGGCATCCCACGGCGGCGGTCGTCGAGGTCGCGCGGCGCCGAGTTGTGCTCCAGTACGTACTCGGCGCCCTCCCGCCTGAACGTGAACATCCAACGCGAGTCCGCCCCGAGCAACGCCGAGCTGACCGACTGCTTGAGGATGTCCGGGGCGTCCTCCATGTCCTCGAGCACGAACGACCAGCCGAAGCGGGGGAGCATCACGCGCCACCCGCCGTGCTCGAGCTTGGAGTACGCGCACGTCATCCTGAGCGGCACCTGCCGCTTGCCGATGACGCGGCGCTTCCCGACCGACGCCTGCGGGTGCACGCTCACGCGGACCTCCCGCGTCTCGAAGCGCTCGGTCCACAGGTAGCGATCGAGCGTGTCCGAGTCCGTGGCGATCGCCTCCGACAACAGCACGTCGAGCTGACGCAGGACGTCCTCCTCGGACGCGCCGTAGGCGGTCGGGGGCGCCCCGTCGAACATCTTCTCACGCCATCGCATGAGGTGGCCGGTGAGCCGGCCGTCGTGGTGCGTCACGAAGTAGACGCGCAGTGACGATCGTGCCATGCCTCAACCCTCCTCGCCCTGAACGGGCGCGCTCATCCTCAACAACCACGCGCCCTTGAGCGCGTCCGCCAGACGCCGCGCGGATCGCCGCGTCGCCCAGCTCGTCACGAAGTCCTCGATCTCGAAGACCACCGGCTCGCCCGGCTCGTCCGGCGGCTCGTAGCGCAGCCGCCGGACCAACCTGTCGAGCCCGCTCGGGTCCTCCGGGAGCTCGTCGTCGGCGCGCTCGAGCGCCTCCTCGTAGCTCCGAACCGCGAGCTCGTGCGCGCGGATCGTCTCCCCAGGGTCGACCCCCTCGAGCTCGCGCACCTTGACGCGCACGACCTCGGGCGAGCCCCCGAGCGAGTGCCGCACGTGGCAGCCGTCCTCACCCTCGAAGAAGTCCCGCACGCACAACCCGACGAGGTGCACGACGACGAACTCGGGGGCCGCGTCGTCGAGCACCTCACGCAGCGCATCTGCGCCACGCGCCACGCGGAGCTCTCCGTCCACGCCCTGTCTCTTATACACATCTCCGAGCCCACGAGACAGGCAGAAATCTCG
>CAJXPN010001167.1 GCA_913058025.1 uncultured Myxococcales bacterium
ATCTACACAGAGTAGATCGTCGGCAGCGTCAGATGTGTATAAGAGACAGACCGCGGGCGCGGTGCTCGCGTCCGACGCCTTCTTCCCTTTCCGGGACGGCCCCGACGCCGCCGCCGCCGCCGGAGTCACCGCGATCATCCAACCGGGCGGCTCCCGGCGCGACGCCGAGGTGATCGCGGCGTGCGACGAACACGGGATCGCGATGGTGTGCACCGGGCGGCGTCACTTCAGACATTGACGCGATGAACTGGTGTGGCGATTGACATCATGGTGTCGGGTTCGGTAAAGAATCTAGACTTTTCGTCTGAATTCTCGTCATCGCGCGAGGTTCACCTGGAGGATTCATGCTGTTCGCTGGCGTCATTCTAACGCTCCTCGCTGTCACGATAGTGAGCTTTCTGGTCGGAGCCTTCTGGCTGGCCAAGTACGCGTCGCGTTTGAACGCGGGTCAGGCCTTGGCCGTCCTGCTCTTTCCGCCGTACACGTTCTACTTCGCCTTCTACAAGCTCCAGGTCGACGGGAAAGAGCGCGCCACGTCGCTCTGGATGTTCGGCCTCGCTGCGACACTCCTCCTCGGAGGCGTCTTCTTCCAGCCGCTGGGGGTGATCGCCTCTGGCAACGTCTCCAAGCTCGACCCTGTCGATCCCGACGAGGAGAAGCGCAAGGTCCAGGAGCAACTCGCGAAGGAGCTCAAGGAGCAGTCCGAGGCCAAGGCCAAGGAGCTCGCGAAGGAGGAGGCCGCGCGCAAGATCGAGGAGGACAAGAACACCAAGCTCGACCTCGCGCTCATCTGCGAGGAGATCAGGAACCCGATCCTCGCCGAACTCCCCGAGGAGCTCCGGGGCGCCACGATGGCGCAGAACATCGCCCAGGGCCTCAAGAGCGACACCGGCAAGAACCTCTTCAAGTCCTTCGCCAAGATGGACGGCCCTCAGAAGGCCGCCGCGCTCGACGCGCTCAACAAGGACAACGGCATCGCGACGTGCTCGATGGCCGACGTCTGGCGCGCTCAGCCCCCGGCTCCTGCGGCACCGGCGACCCCGCCGACTCCGACGCCCGAGGCTCCCAAGCCTTGAGCGCCTCCGTCGCATTCGTCGTCTGAAAGGGCCGCGCTGGCTTCACGCCGCGCGGCCTCTCTTTTGTCCAGCACGTCGCGAGGGTCACGGTGAGCTCCTACATCCTTCGCAGGTTCTTCACGAGCGCGCTGGTGATCCTCGGGGTCGTCACGCTCGTCTTCTTCGTGGTGCGCGCCGTCCCCGGCGACCCCGTCGCCTCGATCCTGGGCGAGGAGGCCCTCGAGGTCGACAAGCAGAACCTGCGCGAGTGCCTCCGCCTCGACGACTCGCTCGCCACGCAGTACGTGCGCTTCTGGCGCGAGGACATCCTCACCGGGACGCTCGGTGAGCTGTGCGACGACCGCGGCGCCACCGTCCGCGATCGGCTCGTCGAGGCGCTCCCCTACACCGCCGAGCTCGCGCTCGCGGCGCTCCTCGTCGCGCTGCTCATCGCGTTCCCTCTCGGGGTCGCGGCCGCGCTCCGGCCGTACTCGTGGATCGACAACGGCGCCGCGGTCCTCGCGCTCGCGGGCGTGGCGATCCCGAACTTCTGGCTCGGCCCGATGCTCCTCATCCTGTTCAGCGTCACGCTCAGCATATTACCCAACCCGGGCGCGGGCGTGGTCGGGTTGAGCGCGCTCGTGCTTCCCGCGCTCACGCTCGGCTCCGGGATGTCCGCCAAGCTCACCAGGATGCTGCGCTCGAGCATGCTCGAGGTCCTGGGGCAGGACTACATACGCACCGCGCGCGCCAAGGGTGTGCGCGAGTCCGTCGTCGTATGGAAGCACGCGCTGCGCAACGCCCTCACCCCCGTCGTCACCGTGCTCGGCCTCCAGTTCGGCGCGCTGCTCACCGGCGCCATCATCGTCGAGAAGGTCTTCGCGCGCGCCGGCGTCGGCACGCTCCTCCTCGACGGCATCGAGCAACGCAGCTACGCCATCGTCCAGGGCTGCGTCCTGTTCATCGCGTTCACCTACGTCACTGTCAACCTGATCACCGACCTCGTCTACGGCTGGCTCGACCCGAGGGTTCGCTATGACTGAGCCCCGCTCCAGGTTCCAGCTCAGCGGCCTCTCACGCCTGGGCGCCGTGATCGTCGGGACCATCCTCGTGGCCGCGATCGTCGGCCCCGAGACTGTCTCTTATACACATCTCCGAGCCCACGAGACAGGCAGAAATCTCGT
>CAJXPN010001168.1 GCA_913058025.1 uncultured Myxococcales bacterium
GTGTGTGACCGGAGCTCACTCGGCGGGAGCCTCTTCCGCGGGCGCCTCTTCCGCGGGCGCCTCTTCCGCGGCAGGCTTCTTGGCGGGAGCCTCCTCAGCGGGCTTCTCGGCGGAGGTGACCTGAATGATCGGTGCGTCCGCGCGCTCCGCGAGCTTGTTCAGGTTGTCCTCGATCCCGGTCATGCTCTTGTCGATGTCCTGAGCGTAGAACTTGAGGGTGTTCACCCGCCGAGCGTAGCGCGTCAGAGCGTTGTTGGCCCCGGCGGTCTTGAGGATCTCGCCCGACTTGATCGGGATGACGTTGCGGACCGAGATCTTGCGCTCTTCGTTGTTGTTCAAGCTCTGGTAGCTGACGTTGCCGTCCTCATCGACCTTGAACGCGGTGATCTTGACCATCGAGCCGTTGGGCGGCAGGTACTGGTCGTCGGCGCGCTCCTCCTTGACGTGATCGAGGAGGACCTCGTGCTGGTAGAGCACGGCGAAGCGCTGGTTGCCGTCGAGCAGATCGGCGTTGCCGCCGAGGAGTTGATCGAGCTCCTCCTTGTCGACCTTGTTCGTCATCCGGTCGTGGTCCTCGAGCGCGCGCTTGAACATCGCGGCCTTGGACTGGAACTGGGTGATGCTGAAGATGTTGTCGCCGCCGATGCGGATGCCGTTCCCGGAGAAGACACCGCCGCCGGGGACGAAGTCGACCGCGGCGGCCGCCGTGGCTCCAGCGAAGTCGGGCTTGGTCGGGATCATCTGGGAGACCAGACCGACAGCCTTCTTGGTCTCGACGAGCTTGGGAGCGATCGCGTCGCGCACCTGGGTCGCGCCCTGCTTTTGGGCGGCGTACGAGTCACGCGCCTGTGAAGAGGACGATCCGAGGTAGCCGAACAGGAGCCCGATGACCAACGCGCCACCCGCCATCGCAAGGAACTTTGGCGAGAAGAGGTTCGAGTCCATCACGGACATGTCGACGTCGACGTCCTGCACGGGCATCGCGGCCGGGGCTGGACGGGACGACACGGGGCGTGAGGCGGTCGGAGGCGGCGACGACGCCACCGGGGGCGCGGCCGAGCGAGGCGCGGGGCGAGGCGCCGCAGGCTGAGGCGCGGCTGGAGCCGGGGCGGAGCCTGACACGGGGCCAGGCACGCGCGTCACGGGTCCGGAAACGGGCCCAGCGACCGGCGCGGGCTGAGCCGCGCGGCCTTCGGGCTGACCAGGGGCAACCGCAGCGGGAGAGCCCGACACGGGCCCAGGCACACCAGACGAGGCGGGCCCTGGGACCTTGGCACCAGGAGGGCCACCAGACGCGGGCCCACGCACACTACCCGGAGCCTTGGCCCCTGGGGGTCCGCTGGCTCCCGGTTTCGAACCGGGCGTCGTCTTGAGACCCAGTCGAGCTTTCAGATCGCTCAGATCCGGCTTGTTCGAGTTCCCCGTCGACAATTCCTCTACCTCCTGCCTGCGCCGCGTGTTCACGGCGCGCCCGTTCCCTCTCTCACCACGCCGCCAGACCGTCTCGTTGGTCCAGTCGTTTCGGCCACGAGGGCCGCTTCTCATGCGTAGATGGAGGGGTGTTGATTCCCTCGTGAAGCTAGCGCAGCGCGCTCGGCCTCGTCAAGCTCCGCGCGCGCGCCCATACGCTTGCAATCGACCCCGCGTTTGCCCATGATGCCTTGCGGTTGTGGGCTGATGTAGGTGCTGTTCGGAGTGCACCACCGCCCCGCCTCGACTCGACACCACAGGAGCCGCTCGTGCACGTCGCGCTGTCGCCACACAGGATCACCTTCTCGCTCTCCGCGTCTCTGTGCGCCCTCATGCTCTCAGCGTGCCCCGGCGACGGTGGAGTCGAGGCGAACGCCACGGCCTCGATCACCTCGATCGCGCCAGCCGAGGTCTATCCCGGCGTCCAGATCGAGGTCGCCTTCGAGGTCGCCGCGGGTGAGGGCACCGAAGCCTCGGAGCTCACCTGGAGCATCCAGTTCGGTGACGGAGCGTCTGCCGAGGGTGACGACGTCAGCGAGACGCTCGCCACGCACACTTACACAGACTCGGGGACCTACACGATCAAGCTCGAGGCCTTCTCGGGCTCCGACGTCGTCGCCACGGACACCACCTCGCTCGAGGTCCTGGCGCCCGTCGACCTCGTCGTCGCGTCACCTCGCGCTCAACCCGCCAACGCCAACACCGGCGAGCCCGTCCTGTCTCTTATACACATCTGACGCTGCCGACGATCTACTCTGTGTAGATC
>CAJXPN010001169.1 GCA_913058025.1 uncultured Myxococcales bacterium
AGATTTCTGCCTGTCTCGTGGGCTCGGAGATGTGTATAAGAGACAGGCGCTCGAGCGTTCGCCGGACCGGTTCATCGCCGACGAGCTCGTCGAGCTGGAGGTCTGGTACGAGGTCGACGACTCGGAGTGGCCGCCGACGCTCACCGGTCTGGGGGCGGCTGCGGGGACGTTCGAGGGGACGATCACGCCGAGGCTGTTCGATCCGCTGGGGGGCCAGCAACTCGGGATCCCCTGGGAGGGGACGTTCGAGGTCAAGCCGACGGTGCAGGTGGTGTACCTGAAGTACCTGCCCAGGTTCTCGACGGGGTTGGAGAAGTACGGGCTGAGGAACGTCGAGTCGGACCTGCGGGAGCGGGTGCTCGAGGTCGCGCAGGAGCCCTACGCCGAGGTCGCGGTGGTGTTCGTCGACGTGCCGCCGACGGAGTACTACGACTACGCGACGGTGGAGCTCTCGGGCCCCGATCCTTACGGGTCGGGCGCGTTCGGATACGACAACTCGTTCAACGGGTACGCCAAGGACACGGGGAACGTCTTCCTGGCGGACTACATCGGGGGGTGGAACTACCAGAGCCAGTCGGAGTTCGAGAACCCCTTCGGGGGCATCTACATCGAGTCGTTCGACTACTTCAGCCCGACGCTCGGCGCAGCCGGGGGTGACGCGTCGCCCGAGTTCGACAGAATCCTGGGGCCGTTCATGCCAGCGCTCGGCGGAGAGCCCGTGCTCGCGACCGAGTGGCCAGACGGCCCGAGGGCGGCCCAGATCCAGGAGGCGATCGACATGTTCGGGAACGTCGTGGGGAACACGGTCGCCCATGAGGTCGGGCACTCCATGGGGTTGTCGTTCTTCCCCTCGGATCGCGACCGCCCGGGCGACGTGTTCCACAACAGGACGCCGGCGGAGGGCGCGTTGATGGACGCGGGCGGCGGCCGCCCGTTCGCCGAGCGCGCGGCGCTCAGGGGCACGCCCCCTGCGAGGTTCAACGAGAGGAACCTCGAGTACCTGTTGGAGATTCTGCCGAAGAGGTGACGCATGACGAGGCTCTGGTTGGCGCTGTGGTGCGTGCTGTGTGCGTGGGGGTGTGGAGGGGAGGCTCCGGAGCCGCCCGCGCGTGATGTCTTCACGATCGACGTGGCGCTCACCCAACGCGTGGTGTTGCCGACGTCCGTGCTGGTGCTCGCCCTCGGGCAGGACGCGAGGTTCGAGGGCGCGACCACGACGGTGCGTTTCGACGGCGCCTTCACGGGCGGCGGCGCGTTGGAGGGCGAGTTCGTCGCGCCGGTCTCTCGTGATGAAGAGAGTGGCTTGTGGGTGGGGCGCCTCGACGTCTCGGACCGGCTCTTCGAGGCCGCGGCGCCCTCACCCCAGCGGACGTTCGTGGGGGCGGTGGAGGTGGAGGTCGTGGACCGTCTGGGGCCGCTGGCGAGGGGACGCGCGGAGGGGCTCCTGCTTCAGTTCGCCAGGACGCTCGCGCCGAAGCTCATTGGGTTCGAGGGCGCGGGGGAGGTGTGGCCCGGGCAGGTGATCGAGGTCGAGTGCGAGGGCGCGCTCAGGCCTGAGGAGGGGACGACCTGGGCGCTCGTGGAGCGCGGCTCCGTGGTCTACGAGGACGGCCGCGAGAAGAGCAAGGCGGGGGCGCGCGTGCCCCTGATCTGGCAGGGCACGAGGGAGCGCGCCGGGCTCGCGGTCTCTCCGGAGGTGTTCGGCATCGAGCCGGGTGTGTTCGCGGGCGTGGTGCGGCTGGAGAACGAACTCGAGGGCGTGGACGAGGTGGTCCGCTCGGAGGGGAGGCCGCTGGAGGTCGAGATCGGCCGCGCGAGGATCGACTCGATCTCACCGGCGTCGGCGAGCCGAGGGGAGCTCGTGCGCATCGTGGGGAGGGGGTTCCTCGAGTCGAGCCCGGCGAGCGGGGCGGGGATGTTCCTGAGCTTCGAGGGGGTCTTTCGGCCCTCCGCGGCGCCTGACCTGGCGATCGACTACACCGGCTCTCGCGCGGTGACGCGCGTGCCGAGGCGCGTGCTCGGGTCGACGGTGATCGAGCAGGACGTGTGGTACGAGGTCGACCAGGAGGGGAGGACGCTGGAGGGGCTCGGCGCCCAGCCTGGGGTGTTCGAGGGGAAGATCGTGCCGGTGCTGGTCTCGGGGGTGAGCCAACTCCGTGGGGACGCGTGGGAGGGGGCGTTCACGGTGGCGCCCACGGTGCAGGTGGCTGTCTCTTATACACATCTGACGCTGCC
>CAJXPN010001170.1 GCA_913058025.1 uncultured Myxococcales bacterium
GTCGGCAGCGTCAGATGTGTATAAGAGACAGCTCGTGCTCCACCCTTCGCATCCTCCCTCCACCCACCGCGTCCCTCCTCCGATGTCACCCTCGGCTCACGTGGGTTATCGGCGGGCGCGGCCGGGGCGTTGCGTCGAGAGGATCAGGAGCTCAGCGTCGCGATCCGCTCGAGGTAGGTGGCGTCGTACGTGGGCTCCTCGGGGAGCACGTGACGCGAGATGAAGTGGTCGAGCGCGAGCTCGGCCTCTCGCCTCGCCTCGTCGCCCAGGCCGAAGGTCTCGAGCTCGCGCGCGCGGACCGAGGCGTACATCGTCGCGCACAGCGTGTCCGCCAGCGGCCTGAGCGCGAGCGACGCGCTCGCCTGGGGCGCCGACAGCACGCCGTCGATCCTCGCGCGGCAGCGCGACAGCGCCGTCGTGAGCTCGGCCTCGCGCGCCGTCCCCTCGATGAGCTCCTCGCAGCGCGCGAGGTAGGCGTCGTGCACACCGTACCTGTGCATGTCGCGCAGGCACTGCGACAGCAGCGTGTTGTGGGTGCCCTCCCAGTTCTCGAACACGATCGAGTCCCGCAGCAGCCTGGGCAGCACGCTGAACGACTCGATCGCGCCGTTCCCGCCGAGCACCTCGATCCCCTCCGTGATCGCCCAGCGCGCCCGCTTCGCCGTGAACGACTTGTTCAGGTTGATCGCCAGCCGCATGAACCCCACGTCGGCGTCGGTCCCCTCACCGGCGTCCATGCGGTCCTGGGTCTGGACCAGGTAGAACGTCCCGGAGGTCATCAGCTCCACGTCCACGCGCACGTTCGACAGCGTCTCCTGCACGAGCGGGAACTCCAGCACCGGGCGCCCGAACGCGCGGCGGTGCGCCGCGTAGCGGCGAGCGTCGACGTAGGCGCGGCGCGCCAACCCCGCGCATCCCACCGCGTTGTAGAGCCGCGAGGTGTTGATCACGAGCTCCATCATGTGCTTGAAGCCCTCGCCCACCTCCCCCATGTGGTAGGCCCGCGCGCCCCTGAAATCGCACTCGCCCGAGGCCATCGACCGCGTCCCGAGCTTGTCCTTGAGGCGGCGCACGTGGAACGCGTTCACGCCCCCGACCTCGAGCTCGCGGGGCACCAGGAACAGCCCCAGCCCGCGCGTCCCTTCGGGGGCGTCGGGCAGCCGCGCGGTCATCAAGTAGACGTCTGCGTCCACGTTCGAGCAGAACCACTTCTCGCCGTGGATCCTCCACGTCCCGTCCTCGGCGAGCACGGCGCGCGTGGCGTTCGCGCCCACGTCGGAGCCGCCCTGGACCTCGGTGAGGAACTGCGCGCCTTCGTAGTGGCGCGCGTAGTCGCGGTCGAGCAACCGCCCGAGGAAGCGCTCCTTGAGCGCGTCGTCTCCGAGCTCTTGGAGCACGCGCACGACCCCCGCCGTGCACGCCAGCGGGCAGTTGTGCCCCGCCTCCCCGTTGTGGCTCGAGACGTAGAACCTCGTGAGCGCGCCGAACAGGTTCGCCTCCTCGGCCAGCGCCGCGATCGCGCCCGCGCCGTAGATGTACTCTCCCGCCGAGTGGTACGTCGGGTGGTGGCTCACGCGCTCGGTGCGCGCGCCGTAGGGGGAGTAGCGGTCGAGCTCGGGGAGGTTGCGGTGGAGGTTGTTCTCGCGCGCGAGCCCGTCGACGTGCTGGGCGCACGCGGCGCCGAACGCGGTGAGCTCCTCGACGAGCGCGCCGCGCCTCGCCTCGACCGAGCGCTGCTCCACGATCGACACGAAGTGTGGGTCGCTCGTGTAGAAGTTCTGCGGCGAGGTCGCCGCCCACTGCTCCAGATCCGCCCGCCCCGATCGGTTCGCCTCGTGCGTCACGTCGTGGGTGTCCTGATGGTCCATGTGCTCCTCTCCGATTGCGCGCTCGGGTCCCGGTGAACCCTCGACTTTGTAGCCATGACCGCTGAACGCGTTTAGCTTAGAGGGCGCACCCACCGCGCGCCACACGCCTCGAAGAGGCGACCCCACAGCGCCACGACGTCTGGAGCCCGACATGACCCCTCGACGACGCCTCGCCCTCTCCGCCGCGCTCACGTTCGCCATGTTCTCCTCGGCCTGTGAACCCGAGGAGCGCCCGTTCGAGCGCCCCACCAACCTCGAGGTCCTCGAGCCGCTGACCATGGAGGAGCGCCGAGAGGAGCTGCGCGCCTCGGAGGAGGACGATGACGTCTTCGCCGAGGAGGCGCCCAGGCAGGTCTTCAAGG
>CAJXPN010001171.1 GCA_913058025.1 uncultured Myxococcales bacterium
CGAGATTTCTGCCTGTCTCGTGGGCTCGGAGATGTGTATAAGAGACAGGTCGCCTCACCGCTGGCGAGCCCGGGGTCGTTTTTGGGTTGCTGGGCGAGCGCGCTCGGCGCGCCGACCAGACAGGCCATGATCCAGAAGGCGATCCCCCAGATCACCCGCCGCGCCATCCGTGGCGCGCGTGACGAATTTGTGACGTGCATGTCCGCTCTGATACAATGGAATGGTGGGCTAAACCCCACATGGAGTGCGGCCTCACTCTAACGGTAAGGCCGCGCAGAGCAAACTTCTCGAACGGCGCGCCGTCGAGTGGGGGAGCGGGCGCCTCGATGTAAGGAGTCGACATGTCCGACGACAAGGCGCCCTCCCCCACCCCTATCCAGCACGCCTCGAGCCTGCTGGAGTTCTTCCGCGACGAGCTCGTCGCCGCGTGCCGCCAGCTCGGCATCACGCCGAGTCCACACACCGAAGCATACGTCGTACAGCTCCTCGACGGGTTCTCGCGCCTCGACCCCGCACACCGGGACGAGCTCGGGTTCACGCGGCCGGCGGCCTTCCTCTACGGCGACGCCGTCGAGGCCGGCGGCGACCGCGGCCTGGAGTCCTACCGACGCCTCGGTGACGCGTGCCTCGTCCACTGCGGCTTCTTCGCGCCCACGCTCGAGCGCCGCGGCATGTCGGAGCGCTACTACCATCAGATCGGCTCGGGCGCCTACCAACGACTCGGGGAGCTCTTCGGTCACAAGCAGCCCGGTGGCGCGCTCGCGCAGATCTTCAAGGAGCTCTCCCACCAGTTCGGCCTGCTCTCACAGGCGCTCAAGCGCGTCGCGGGCGTGCCGGAGCGGGACCAGGAGCTCGAGGTCATGCTCGCGCGCCTCTCACGCGAGCAGCCAGCGGAGCCTGGCGTCGTGGTACCCTCGCCCAGGGGCCTGTTCGACATGGACTGAGGCCCATCCTCCCGCGCCCTCACGAGTGTTCCAATGAATGCCGACGACTCCCTCGCTCTGTACGGTCTCTGGCCAGCGCCCGAGTCGCTCAAGAAGATCCGCGTTTTGCTCGGCGAGGAGACGCGCAAGGAGCGGCGGTCACAAGGAGAGGGTGACACGGATCTCATGAAGTCGTTTTGCGTGCAGCTCTTCAACGCGGGCCACGCGGAGGACGCGCTGCTCGTGTGGTCGGCGAAGTCCGCGAGCATGGACTCCTACGCGTCGATCGACCTGGCCCTCGTCTGCGTGTCTGGCCTCGAGGGCGCGCGCCGGTTCCTGGCCGACCACGGCTCCGCCCAGGCCCAGCGCGCACATGAGCTCCTCTCCCAGTGCATCGGAGACGAGGAGTTCGACGCCTCCGGCCTCGACGCCACCACCAACTTCTACGCCCGGTACTACGGGGCGGGCGACTGACCTCATGCGGGCAGCGCGTCAGCGCCGAGAGCGCCGCGCCCACGCCAACGCCCCGAGGCACGCAAGCAACAGCGCGGCCGGGCGCGCGGGCTCACGCCCACCAGGCACCGCGCAGCATCCGGAGTTCACGGTGACCTCGGCGTAGGGCGCGGACTCGTTCAACGTGGAGATGCACCGCGGCTCGCTGCGCTCGCCGATGTTCCCCGCGCGGTCCATGAGCGCCAACGCGAAGCAATAGGGCTCGGCCTTGCGGAAGTGCGCCCCGTCGCGAGCTCGCGTGCCCGAGATGCCCAGCTCGAAGTTCAGGTCGCGCGGGTCGCCGTTGCCCAACGGGAGCGGGAAGACGAGCTCCGGGACCACCTGCTCCTCGAGGGACTCCTCCGTCGGCGCGATGTAGGCGAGGAAGATGAGATCGACGTCGTCGGCGCGGTCGTCGGAGCCTCCCACGCGCATGCTCAGGAAGTCGCGATCCGGACAAGAGAAGCCCCCGCCGTCGTCGCCGTTCTTGATGAACCTCACCCTCAACGCCGAGACCTCGGCGCGCCCGGGCGGCGTCGTGTCCTCCTCACCGACCGTGAAGCTCAGGCACTCGACGCCGCCACACTCCGCGCGCGTGTAGGTCGAGCCGGGCTCCAGCGGCGCCTCGGGCCGCGAGGCGCCTCTGGAGCCCGCGATGAGCGCCGACAGGTCCGGGTCTCGGATCAACGTCAACGGGACCCCAGCCTCGTCCACCCAGAGGCTCTCGAACTCCTCCTCGGCGCCCCCATCGAAGAAGACGTTCGCGGGGACGTCCGTCGAGCCCACGGACCCCCAGGGCCTCGGGT
>CAJXPN010001172.1 GCA_913058025.1 uncultured Myxococcales bacterium
GAACACGCACCATGTCCGGAGCTCTCCGCGCGAAGCGCGGGGGGCGCCAAGCGCGAAGCGCGGCGGCGGGGGTTACTGCCCCGCACCACGCTCTCCGCCCGCCCGAACGCTCCAAAAAGAGCCCCGCACCACACGAGGCGCCCTCTCGGACGCGCCCAAAACAGCCCGAGTCACTCGCTCACGACCCCGCCTCCTCCGTCCACACCTGCGCGAAGAACGGGTTGCGCGCGGCGGTGTCGGCGTACGTGCCGGTGTCGAGCATGCAGGTGGGGCACCAGTGCCCGCCCTTGAGCATGAGGTTGGGGGTCATGGCGAAGCGATGCCCGGCCGAGCACTCCCACTCGACGGGGGTGAAGGGCCCATCGAACTCGGCCGCGTGGCAGGCGCCGCCGCGCCACTCGGCGGCGTCGGCGAGGTCGGAGGGGCGCCAGTCGTTGGGTTCACGTGACTCGTCGTAGCCGTGGTCGAGGAGCGCGGGCGTTCGGTCGGGCTGGGTGAACTCGAACCCCTCCCAGGTCCTGGGGATCGCCTCCCACGCCTCGCGAGAGCCGAAGTACGGGCGGATCTTGTCGACCTCGTCGTGCTCGAACCAGTGGAGGGAGCCGCCGGGCGCGCGCGCCATGGCTTCGATCCGCCTGGAGGCCAGGCCGGGAAGGTACTTCGGGACGACGCGCTCGATCCAGGGCGTGCGCGCGGATGCCTCGGCGGCCCACTCGCGCAGAGACTGCTCACGGAACGGCACCAGCTCCTCGAGGCGGTCGGAGTCGGAGTACCACTGGCCGTGGAAGTTGCGCGTGGCGAACCAGTGCGGGGCGAAGAGGCGCCGGAAGTGAGGGCTCATCAGGCCCAGGAACTCGTGGTTGGTCACGCGCGAGGCCTCGCCTCCGCCGATGTTGTAGAACGCGCGCCAGAACTCGTCGGGGACGTCGTCGGAGCACACGGCGGCCATGAGCCGGCCGCTGTCGTGCGCGGTGGACCACTCGAAGACGCCGTTGATGGGCGTGTGGAACATGATCGGGTCGAAGACCTCGCGCATCTGGTGGTGCGCCATGCCGCTCTGGCGCAGCGAGACCCAGTGGCGCAGCCCTGACTCGGCGACGATCGACTCGGCCTGGGTCTTGGTGACGGCGTAGTGGTCGAACACGCTGAGCTTGATCGGATCGCCGCACCGCCCCCAGTGGATCGGGGCGTTGCGGCTGCCCGTCTCGGCGATGGTCCCGATGTAGACGAGCCGGGTCCGCTCCACGTCGCCGACCGCGCGGATCGCCTCGACGATGTTCGTGATCCCGCCGACGTTCACGGCGGTGACGCGGTCGGGCGGGAGGTTGTCGGCCAGCGGCGAGACGAGCCCGCCGACGTGGAGGACGACGTCGGCGCCGCGGACGGCGCGCTCGATCGTGTCGTACTCGGTCAGGTCACCCCACGCGATCTCGGCCGACCCGCTGCGCTGGATGTCCCGGACGACCGGGTGGCCCTTCTCCTGGGGGCGCACGAGGACGCGCAGCGCGATCTCGTCGGAGCGCAGCGCGATGTGCCTCACGGCCTCTCGGCCCATGTTTCCGGTCGCGCCCGTGAGGAGGACCGTCTTTCGCGTGTTCGTCATGTGTCGTGACCGTGGGGTGGGTTCGGAGCTGGAGCTTGCGGGGAGGTGGCCTCGCGCGCGGCGATGTAGCCGAAGACGAGGCCCTGGCCGATCGTGGCGCCGGCGCCAGGGTAGCGGTCGCCGAAGGCGTTGGCCGCGACGTTGCCGATCGCGTAGAGCCCGGGGATCGGCTCGCCGGCGGGGCCCAGGACGCGCGCGCGGCCGTCGACGGTCAAGCCGCCGCACGTCCCCAGGTCGGAGAGGACGACGCGCACGGCGTAGAGCCGGCGGGCGTCGAGCGCGCGCAGGTTCGGGTTGGGCCGCTGCGTCGGGTCGCCGTAGTAGCGGTCGTAGGCGCTCTCGCCGCGGCCGAATTCGCGGTCCTTCCCGGCGCGCGCGTCCTCGTTGAAGCCCGCGAACGCCTGCGCGAACGCGTCGGGCGGGACGCCGATGGCCCCGGCGAGCTCCTCGACGGACGCCGCGCGCGCGGCGACCCCGTGCGTGTACCACTCCTCGGGCAGCGACATGCGTGGGAACACCTGGCCGCCCAGGAGGTAGCTGTTGCGGTACTCCTGATCGAAGACCATCCACATCCTGTCTCTTATACACATCTCCGAGCCCACGAGACAGGCAGAAAT
>CAJXPN010001173.1 GCA_913058025.1 uncultured Myxococcales bacterium
AGTAGATCGTCGGCAGCGTCAGATGTGTATAAGAGACAGCGGCCAACGCGTCGACGTCGGCGAGGGCGTCGACCTCACCCAGGATCACGAGGAACTCGTCCCCGCTGAGCCGGGCGACGGTGTCCTCGATGCGGAGGGTGTCGCGGATGCGCTGGGCGACGGCACGCAGGACCTCGTCGCCCATGGCGTGGCCGTAGGTGTCGTTGACGGACTTGAAGGAGTCGAGGTCGAGGAACATCACGACGGCGACGCCGTCCTGGCTCGCGGACCGACGCGCGGCGACGGCGAGCCGGTCGAGGGCGAGGCGGCGCGAAGGGAGCTCGGTGAGGGCGTCGAAGAAGGCGAGGCGGCCGAGCTCGTCGCGCTGGCGCTCGATCAGGAAGATCTGCTCGGAGAGCGCGTGCTGGTAGGAGCCCATCGCGATCGAGACGAGCGAGGGGAGGAGGATCGAGAAGACGAGCGTGATGATCCAGGGCGCGGGCATCATCAGGTAGGCGACCACGTCGACCTCGGGCGCGCGCTGGCCGGTCAGGAACATCACCATGATGAACACGTAGACGAGGGTGATCAGCCCGAAGAGCGTGAGGCCGAGGCGGCCGGAGTGGGTGACGCTGGCGATGAGCGCCGCGAGGACGACCAGCCACACACCGGCGCCCACGAGCCCGAAGGTCCAGAGCCCCGCGAAGCCCACGGACATGGTCGCCGAGACGAGGAGCACCAGCCGGACCTCATGGCTCATGCGGTCGCGCCACAGGTGGCCGAGGATGAAGATCGCCATGAAGGCGATGTGGAGCGCGTAGACGTGCTTCCATCCGGTCACGCGCATGCGGATCATGGAGAGCGGCACGGCGACGCCGGAGGTGAGCGCGAAGAACGACCAGATCCGCTTGAGGAGTTGCTCGCGCAGCTCGCCCATGGACACGCGCGGGGTTTTAGCCTGCGTGACCGGTGGCTCGCGACTATGAGGACGATTCATTCGACGCCAGCGTACGAGAGAGGGCGTTCCTGACACGACTTAGACGGGGAGATGATCGGAAAGTCACATTAAATGCGCGAACTCGCCAAGAGGTCGCGTCGAGTGGCCACGAGCTCAGGAGTTACGCCGGCCCATGACCTGGGCGGCGAGCGCGTCGGCGAGGGGGTCGGCGCCGAGCGCGCGCAGGAGCTCGACGCTGGCGAGCATGGCGGCGAAGGCGCGCTCGCTGGGCTGCGTGCGCAGCATCACGCGGGTCATGTAGTTGATGCGCGAGGGGATGCGCATGTTCACGGAGTCGGAGTTGTCGTGGAGGACGCGCAGGCGGCGAAGCGAGGACGCGAGCGCCTCGGGCTCGCGGTCGAGGCGGGCGATGATCACGCGGAGCGTGAGCGTGAACATCATGAGGTAGGCGTGGCCGAGGCGCTCGCTGAGGTCGAGGGCCTCGAGGATCTGGGGGCGCGCGGCGTCGATGCGCCCGAGCATGAGGTTGACCTTGGCGAGGTTGATCGCGGCGAAGGTGCGCCACTCCAGGGAGCCGGAGGCCTCGGAGAACTCGAGGCCCTTGGAGTAGAGCTCGAGGGCGACCTCGAAGTCGTCGCGGTGCTCGGCGACCATCCCCGTGATCTGGACGAGCATGGGGCGGAGCACGCTGATGGCGTGCTCCTCGACGAGGGCGCGGCCGCGCTCGCTGGCGTCGAGGGCGTCCTCGATGGCGAGCAGGTCGAGGTGGCACATCGCGAGGTGCATGTAGCAGAGCGCCTCGCCGTGGGCGTCGCCGATCTGCTGGTGCATGCGGAGCGCGTCGCGCGCGGGCTCGAGCGCGCCCTTCGGGTCGCCCTGGACCCAGCGGATCTCGGACTGAAGCAGGACGGACTTGGCGATGCCGTAGAGGTGCGAGACGCGCTCGTTGAGCGAGCGCGCGCGGCTGGCGTGGGAGCGGGCCTTGTCGATGCGCAGGGTGCGGCGCAGGCACATGCCGCAGATGAGGTGCGCGTGCGCGACGCCGAGCGTGTCGCCGATGGAGCGCTTGAGCTCGAGGGCCTGGTTGGCCATCGTGAGCGCCTGCTCGACGTGCTCGTAGCCGAGCGCGACGAGCGCGAGCTCGAGGTCGGCGTCGCTGGCCATGGGCGCGTCGCCCAGAGCCTCGGAGCGCTTGCGCGCCTGGCGGAAAAGATCGTTGGCGCGCTCGAGATCCTGTCTCTTATACACATCTCCGAGCCCACGAGACAGGCAGAAATCTCGT
>CAJXPN010001174.1 GCA_913058025.1 uncultured Myxococcales bacterium
CCGAGATCTACCCAGAGTAGATCGTCGGCAGCGTCAGATGTGTATAAGAGACAGCCACAGACGATTCCCACCGCATTGCAGAGTTACTCCTCGAACATGCAGACACGGCCGGAGCTCGCGATGCGCTCCGCTCCGGTGGGCCTGGTGAGACGACAGGATACGTGCTCACGGAAGGTGCCTTCGAACAAATCGAGGGTCTCCTGGACAACGCGCTCGATTCGAGCCGCTCGGATATCAAGCAGCTTCGTCGTGACGCGAGAAGCCAGCGCTTCGACCACGACGCGCTCCTCCACTCACCCAAGTTCGCGGCGGCTCGGGGGATCGTACTCGCCCGAGAAGGTATCGGAGGAGATGACGGGAAGACGCGCGCGCTACGTGAGATCAGCGGTGAGCACGCATCCGCCAAGTACAGAGAGGAGGTCGCGATCACCGTGTTGAACACTGCGTTCGCGTTGGCACCTGGCGGGCAGATCACGTTCGCCGGGAGGCTCTCCGTAGGTGTCGCCATGGGCCTGATGGGCAACGCGCCGGGGATCGCAGTCGCCCAGGTCGAAGTGAACGGCGCCTCCGCGGCGATCACCACGGGCCTCGGCACACGAGGCGACCTGCGCGCCGCGAAATCGGCGCGGAACGTGGCCATTGCGGCCGCGGTCACCCAAAGTGTCATCGGAACCCTGGGCGCGGCCGGCGCCGGGACGCCGGCGGTTTCCGATAGCCTCTCGGCTCAAGCTTACGCGTTCGGTCCGGCAGCCCTTGGAGCATTGAAGGATGGCGTGGTCAACCTCGCTGCGTTCGCTTACACCCACTGAGCTCACAGGCTCAGCGGGTGAGCGCGTGAGCGGCCGCCAGAGAGGCCATTCGATGCTCGATTCTCTGCGAAAGTGAAGCGTGGTATGGAGCCCCTGTCGCACCGGAGAGGCCGCACAGGAGCACGAGATGTCAGACATTATGGACGCAGTGATCGTGGGCGGAGGGGCCGCCGGGTACTACGGCGCGATCACCTGCGCGAACGCCATCCGGGACGCCCGGCGCAAGGGCCGGCCGCGCGTGCTCATCCTCGAGCGCGCCTCCAAGGTGCTCCAGAAGGTCAAGGTCTCGGGCGGCGGGAGGTGCAACGTCACGCACGACTGCCTCGAGCCCAGGCGCATGGCCTCGAACTACCCGCGCGGCAACAAGGCGTTGCTCGGCCCGCTCCACCACTTCGGCGTGCGCGACACGATCCGCTGGTTCGAGGGGCGCGGCGTCGAGCTCAAGACGGAGCCCGACGGGCGCATGTTCCCGACCACCGACGACTCGCAGACCGTCATCGACTGCCTGATGGGCGCCGCGGACGACGCGGGCGTCGAGCTGAGGACCTCGTCCCAGGTCGACAGGATCCGCCACGTCGGCGGCGACGACCCCCGCTTCGAGCTCGCCCTGCGCGGAGGCGAGCGCGTGCTCGCCCGGAGCGTGCTGCTCGCCACCGGCGGCACCCGCTTGAAGAGCAGCTCCGAGGTCGCGCGGCTCCTGGGGCACGAGCTCGAGCCGGCGGTCCCCTCGCTGTTCACGTTTCGCATCAACGACCCGCGTATCAAGGGTCTACAGGGGCTGTCCGTCGAGCACACCGAGGTCGAGGTCCTGGGGTCGCAGCTGGCCGACGCGGGTCCGCTCCTCATCACCCACTGGGGCATGAGCGGGCCAGGGATCCTGAAGGTGTCGGCGTGGGGCGCTCGAGAGCTCTACGCGTTGGGCTACGCCTTCGACATCGAGGTCGATTGGTTGCCCGGTGTCGACGTCGAGGGGCGCTTCCATGCCCTGCGCGACGAGTGGCGCAAGCGCCAGGTCGCCTCGCGCTCGCCCTTCGACCAGATCCCCAAGCGGCTGTGGGACCGCCTCGTGGAGGCCGCGGGCATCGACCCGGACTGCCGCTGGGCAGAGTTCCCCAAGGCGAAGAGCCGGGCCCTCACCTCGCAGTTGAAGGAGGCGAGGTTCGAGGTGAAGGGCAAGAGCACGAACAAGGACGAGTTCGTCACCTGCGGCGGGGTGCGCACCGACGACGTCGACATGCGCACGATGGAGAGCCGCGTGACGCCCGGCCTGTACTTCGCCGGCGAGCTGCTCGACGTCGACGGCGTCACTGGCGGTTACAACTTCCAGAACGCGTGGACCACCGGCTACCTCGCCGGGCAGTCGATGGCGACGCGTACATCCGACGGGGCGTGAGCGCGCGCCTCAGAAC
>CAJXPN010001175.1 GCA_913058025.1 uncultured Myxococcales bacterium
GGCGCGCGCCTCGAACGCGACGCCCTCGACGCGGCAGATCGGCCCCGGCGCGGGCGCGCCGTCGACCTCGACGACGTGCCCCGACGCGCGCGCGTGCTCGTGCCCGATCCACTCCTCGCCCGTGCGCACCTCGACCGCGCACAGCCCGGCGGCGGAGAGCTCGCGCTCCCAGAGCTCGGCGCGCTGCTGCGCGAACGCGCGGGAGAGCGCCGCGCGGATGCGGGACGCCAGCGCGGGGCTGGGGATCGAGGTCGGGTCGGCGAGGACCTCGTCTGTGAGCGCCCCCTCGAGCTCGGACGCCGCGGACGGCGCGAAGGGCTTGAGCGCGGCGACGAGCCTGGGGACGTGGCGCTCGAGCCCGGCGTGGATGTAGATCGTGCGCCCGCCGCGCGTGGCGTAGCCGCCGATGAACGGGGTCGCCGCCCACTGGAGCGTGGCCCAGGAGCGAGGCGGCGAGACGGTGAACATCGCGTTGAGCTCCAGGAGCGCGTAGGCGACGTCGTGTTGGTTGAGCTCGACGCGCTGGCCGAGCCCGTCGCGCTGGCGCGCGATGAGCGCGCCGAGGACACCGCAGGTCGCCTGCGCCGCGGACGCGATGGCGAGCAGCGGCATCGAGTGCGCCGCGGGGCGCCGCCCGAGCGGCACCTCGTGCAAGCCGGCGTACGCCTCGATGACCCCCGGCCTCGCGCGCTCGTCGGCCAGCGGATGCGACGCCGCGAAGGCGGGCATCAGGCACAGCACGGTGTGCTCCGAGATCGTGAGGCGGTCCTGAATCGACCGCGACGAGGGGCGGTCGTCCACGATCACGTCCGCGAGCGCGACGAGCCGGGCGAGCGCGTCGTCGTCGACGGACGCGAGCGTGACGCGCCCGCGGTGCGCGAACGTCTCCTCGGCGGGCGCGGGTCGCACGACGTGCGCGCCGAGATCCGCCAGGTGCATCGCGCAGAGCGCGCCTCCATGCTCCTCGCTGAGGTCGAGAACTCGGAGCCCCTCGAGCGGGGCGTCGGCAGCGGTCGTCATCGCATCCTCCATGTGGCCTGGCCGCGATCACCTTCGTCGACGAGCCCTCACTTGTCGAGATCCAGCCTTGTGGTCACACGTTGAAGAATCCGAACGTTCCCGTGCGGATTTCGCTCACGTCAGGGCGCACGCGATCTCCTAGAATCATCGCAGTGCCAGTCTCACGGGCGAGGTGGAGCCAATGCGTCGGATGTGGTGTGTAGCGTGTGCGATTCTCATCCTCGGGTGCTCACCCAAGGTCACCCCCGTCTCATGGGAGAGGTACCTGGAGGACCCCGCCGAGGGGCACGCGAGGCTGAGCGACGTCCCCATCCCCGACTGCGAGCCCAACTCGCGCCTGTGGAAACGCACAAGAAGAGACGCCGAACAGGTCCTTTGCACCTACGACGTCTCGGGAACGAACCAGTCCAGGGGTCCACACAAGCTGGTGAGCGCGCACCTCGAGATCGTCCCCGACAGGCCCCGGAGCGAGGAGGAAGCAAGACGACTCGAGGGCGCGCCGGAGGCCGCTCGGATCGCCTGGGCGTATGAGCATGGCCACATCGAGGTCCGCGCGCTCGTCCTCGAGGTCCCGGATGCCACACACCCAACCGCAGACCTCCCCGCTCGCCTCGGCCTGAGCGGCACCGTCCCTCCCGAGACGAACTACACGAGGGAGAGCACGCGATGGGTCAGGCGCGGCGCCAGGCCTGGTGAACCGTTCGTGATGACCCTTCGGGAGAACGCGTTCGACCCACAGGCCAAGAAGCTCATCGTCATCGAGGCGTTGCCGCGAGACGAGGGCGCCGCGCGCCACCTCTTCGCGGACAACTGGGCGGAGTATACGAGAGGCCACACACCCTCGATGCTGCGCACCTACCTGAAATCGAATGACGGGCCCATCATCGTCCACCTCGGCCCTGGCGGCGTCGAGGTCCAGGGTGAGCCGCTGGACGAGGGCGGGTCGTTCGCCGCCTCGGTCGAGCGAGCGCGAGCTCGAAAGGTGGCCACCGCGGACATCATCAACCGCTCGTGGGCGAACGAGATCGACATCGACATCTCCCGACCCGTGTCCTCCGTCGCCGCGAGCGCGTTCGTCCACGAGGCGAGCGTGATGAGCTTCGAGGGTCGAGCGCCGGCGCTCAACGCCATCGGGCGGGGCCCGAATCCGTGGGCTCGGCCCCAGCTGTCGAGCCCGAGCCCGGTCATACTGGAG
>CAJXPN010001176.1 GCA_913058025.1 uncultured Myxococcales bacterium
GAGGCGCCCGTCGAGGCCGCCGCTCAGGAGCAGCCCGTCGAGCGCAAGCCCACGCAGGAGGCGCCCAGGAAGAAGGCTGCGACGCCCCAGGGTATCCGCAAGCAGGGCCGCCTCTGGCTCGAGGCGCTCTTTGGCCACATGAACCTGACCGTCGAGATCTCGTCGAGCTACGACAAGAACACGAAGACGATCTCGTTCGACCTCTCCGGCGCGGGCAGCTCCTCGCTGCTCGGGTCTGGAGGCGGCTCGCCCGTGAGCCTCGAGGCGATCGAGAAGATCCTGGGCATGACGCTCGATCTCGACGACTCGGTCTACCAGGTCCGCGTCGACGTCGACGGCTTCCGCGCGAGGCGCGTCGAGCAGCTCGAGCAGCTCGCCGACACGCTCGCGTCGGCCACGCGTGGCATCGGCAAGGCGATCACGGTCGCCGGGATCAACGACTTCGAGCGCCGCATCGTGCACAGGCACCTGACCGACGCCGCCGACCTCGACACCTCGTCGCTCGGCCAGGGCTCGTTCCGCAAGCTGCGCGTCCAGCCCCGCTGATCGCGGCATCATGCGCGCCTCACCCCAAGACACCATCGCCGCGATCGCCACGCCCCCAGGGCGTGGCGGCGTGGGCGTCGTGCGCCTGAGCGGGCGCCGCGCCGAGGAGATCCTCGCGCGCGTCGCGCCCGAGTGGCCTGCCGACCACACCTCCCACATGATGCGGTTGTGCGACCTGCGCGACGCGTCCGGTGAGCTCCTCGACGAGGCGCTCGTCGTCGTGATGCGTGGCCCGAAGAGTTACACGGGGGAGGACGTCGCCGAGCTCCAGTGCCACGGCGGCCCCATCATCCTGCGGCGCGTGCTCGACGCCGCGCTCGCGGCGGGCGCGCGCGTGGCCGAACCCGGTGAGTTCACCCAGCGCGCGTTCCTGAACGGGAGGCTCGACCTGACCCAGGCCGAGGCCGTCGCGGACCTCATCCACGCGACGAGTGAGCAGGCGCACCGGCAAGCGCTCGAGCACCTCCAGGGCTCACTCGGTGAGCGCGTGCGCGCGATGCGGGAGCTGCTCGCGCAGAGCACCATCCTCATCGAGTCCGCGATCGACTTCTCCCACGAGGAGCACGTCTACCAGATCGAGCGCGACGAGGTCGGCCGGAGGCTCGACGAGGTCGCCGCCGAGCTCGGCGCGCTGCTCGAGAACTTCGACCAGGGCCGCCGCCGTCGCGAGGGCGTGCGCGCCGCGCTCATCGGCGCGACGAACGCGGGCAAGTCCACGCTGTTCAACGCGCTGCTCGAGGAGGACCGCGCGATCGTGACGGACGTGGCGGGCACGACGCGAGACTTCCTCGAAGAGCAGCTCGTGCTCGACGGCGCGCTCGTGAGGCTCGTGGACACGGCCGGTCTTCGTGAGACGGACGACCTGGTGGAGTCGATCGGGATCGAGCGCAGCCGCGCGCAGCGTGACGCGGCCGACCTCGTGGTCTGCGTGCTGGACTCGACGCGCCCGCTCACCGAGGACGAGCGCGCCGCGCTCGAGGCGTTGCGCGGAGACCCCAGGCCGATCCTGATCGCGTGGACCAAGCGCGACCTCGAGCTGGGGATGCCCGGAGCGGACATCGAGCTTCTCTCGGGGCTCGGCGAGGTCCTCGAGTGTGCGGCGCCTGACGGGCGCGTGGGGGAGCTCCGCGAGGCGCTCGCAGGCGCCGCGAAGGAGCTGACCGAGGGGGAGGGCGCGCTGCTGTCGCGCGCGAGGCACCTGGAGCACGTCACCGAGGCTACCGAGGCGGTCGGGCGCGCGAGGGTCTCGCTGGCCGACGAGATGCCCCACGAGATCGTGGCGCTGGACGTCCGCGAGGCGCTCGACGCGTTGGGAGGGATCGTCGGGTACGTGACCCCCGACGACATCCTCAACCGGATCTTCTCCGAGTTCTGCGTCGGGAAGTGATTGTGTTTTAAGTGGCTTAGCCGCTGAAGATGACGCCCGACGTGAGGACCAGAGTCTGAATGAGCGAGCCCTCGACGTGTGTGTACGCGGACCATCTGGGGCGGATGTACATGCCGACGTTGGGGGTGATCTCGATCTGGAGGTCGGCGTCGAGCGCGATGATCCAGCCCGAGGCTGGCTCGTAGGAGTCCCAGTCGAAGAGGTCGCGCGCGAAGACGAGCGCGAGGTCACCTGAGAACTGTCTCTTATACACATCTGACGCTGCCGACGATCTACTCTGTG
>CAJXPN010001177.1 GCA_913058025.1 uncultured Myxococcales bacterium
GTGGTCGCTCGGCTCGACCGAAGGGAGAGCTGTGCGAGCGATGCGCAGCCAAGAAAAAGAGCGAAGCGCAGGTTGTGGTCGCTCAGCTCGAACGTGGTGAGAGTTGTGCGAGCGATGCGCAGCCAAGAAAGAGAAGAGTTGTGCGAGCGATGCGTAGCCAGGCAAAAGAAAGCCGACTACTCGAACATGTTGGACATGGCGAGGAAGGTGACCTTGTCGTTGGAGTTGCGCAGGCGGTTCGAGAGGATGCGCACGAAGCCCCAGAGCATCTCGACGGCGAAGTCCTTGTTGGTCTCCATGAGGTGGAGGAAGTCCTTGCGCGAGAGCTTCACGAGCTCGGTGGACTTCTGCGAGATGGCGCTGGCCGAGCGCGTCGACTTGCCCTCCACGAGCGACATCTCACCGAAGCACGACCCCTCGGGGAGGAAGGCGAGCGCCTCCTCACCGACTCCGGGGATATTCTTGGAGATACGAACTTCGCCCTTGAGGATGAGGTAGAGCGCGTCGCCGTCGTCTCCTTCTGAGAAGACGGGCATGCCTTGCTTGACCTCCATGGTGGTCATCAGGACGATGACCTCCTGCAGGTTGCGTTCGCTCAGATCGTCGAAGAGATCCACCCCTTTGAGGATGGAAGTGTCCAGGTAACGAAAACCCACGTCGTGGCTCCTTGAGGTCATGAAAGGCTCGCCGCGTGGCGAGTCTGAACCTGGTGCCGACTTTAAGTGAGGGGCACGACGTGCGCAAGAACGCGAGGCCTGACAGGAGGCGACGGACAGAGTGAGCAAGAACCTAGACATCAGCGCATTGCGCAAGCGCCTGAACGTGCTCAACGGCGCCGAGCACGACTCCGTGATGGTCACCCGGCTGGTGCGCGCGGCGGGGCTCCTCGGAGCGATCTTCCTGTTCGGCACCATCGGGTACTACATCATCGGCAACGGCGAGTACGACCTGCTCACCTGCGCCTACATGACGACCATCACGCTGACGTCGGTCGGCTTCTCCGAGGCGATCGAGATCACGGGCCACAAGGACCGCGTGATCTTCACGATGACGCTCGTGATCCTCGGGATGGGCGTGATGCTCTACTTCGTGTCGACGCTGACCGCGTTCATCGTCGACGGTGACTTGCGAGACATTCTCCTGATGAGGCGTATGAAACGGACGATCGAGAAATTCGAGGGGCACTACATCGTCGCGGGCCTGGGGGACACCGGCAGGTACGTCCTGCACGAGATGCTGCAGCAGGGCCAGAAGGTGATCCTCATCGAGCGCGACCAGTCTCAGCTCCTGGAGATCACGCGCCATTACGACGAGGAGCTGCCGTTCGTGATCGGCGACGCGACCGAAGACGAGATCCTCCTCGACGCGGGGCTCGAGCGCGCGGCGGGGGTCGTGTTCTCGTTGGGGAACGACCGCGACAACCTGTTCGCCACGCTCACGGCGAGGGGGCTGAACCCTGGGCTCGCGATCGTGACACGAGGCGAGGACTCCCAGTCGGAGCGCAAGTTCAAGCGCGCCGGGGCGACGAGCGTGATCTTCACGAACCAGATCGGCGGGATGCGGATGGCCGCGGAGGCGCTGCGCCCCGAGGTGACGTCGTTCCTGGAGCTGATGATGCGGGACCACGGTGAGACGCGCCGCATCGAGGAACTCGACATCCCCGACCGGAGCCCGCTGCTCGGCAAGAAGCTGCGCTCCATCCCGCTGCGCAAGCACTCCGACGCGTTGGTGATCGCGGTGCACGACCTCGAGCGGGACGACTACACCTTCAACCCTGGGCCCGACTACGTGTTCCGTCAGGGGGACCGGTTGATCGTGCTCGCGTTGCTCAAGGACATCCCCAAGATCGAGCAAATCATACAGGGTTCGCTCACCTGAGCTGGCCTCAGATGTTGAGGCCGAAGACGAGCTTGTCGCGGGCGGTCGCGAGATCCTTGGGCGGCTTCCATTTTATGATTCGTGAGCGAATGCAGGTGGATACGTCCGTCGGCACGTCGCCGCGGTCGGCGTTGGTGTCGACGCGTCGGACGGCGCGCGACGTCGGGTCGAGGTGCATGATGACGGCGAGGCGGTAGATCTGCTTGGAGTCGTCGCGGCAGGTCTTGAGGTCCTCGGATTGGTCACGGACCCAGGAGAGCAGGCGCCTGCGCTCGAGCGGGTCGACCTCGGGCTCGGGCTCGGGGAGGGTCTTCTTGCCGGCGCCCCTGGTGGGCT
>CAJXPN010001178.1 GCA_913058025.1 uncultured Myxococcales bacterium
ATTTCTGCCTGTCTCGTGGGCTCGGAGATGTGTATAAGAGACAGGGTTAGAGCTTGTCTCCTCCTGCTCACGATGCTACTTTTCGCGCTCCCTCAGGTGGCCCGATTTCTGTGAGATCACAACCCCTTCGGAGGCAGACACGATGTCCCTCGACGTGAGCCGACCGCCCCCTCCCGAGTGCTTCGAGGACGTGGCGTGTTACCTGTGCCAGAGCCAGGAACACACCCACTTCCAGACCGCGCAGGAGGACCTCACGGGCAAGCCAGGAGACTTCACCTTCGTGGAGTGCGCCGGGTGCGGCCTGGTCTACCAGCAGCCGCGGCTCAAGCTCGAGCACATCAAGTCGTACTACGACGACGAGTACATCGCGCACCGGAAGAACCAGTCGTGGGGGCCGCTCGCGCCGTTCTTCGAGTGGCTCATGTCCAAGCTCGACCGGGACAAGGACGCGATGGTCTCCGAGGCGATCACGCTCGGCCCGAGCAGCAGGGTCCTCGACGTGGGGTGCGGCGCGGGGAGCTACCTGATGCACGTGCGCAAGAAGCACGGGTCCCACTGCGTGGGGGTCGACTTCAAGGAGCTCGGTGACGTCATCGGGCAGATGGGCGAGCACGGCAGGGAGATCGAGTTCCACTGCGGGACGCTCGACGCGGTCGACCTCGGCCCCGAGGGCTTCGACCTGATCACGATGTGGCACTTCCTCGAGCACGACTACAGCCCGCTCGAGACGCTCACGCACGCCAGGAGCCTGCTCGCCCCCGGCGGCGTCATGGTCATCGAGGTGCCTCGCCTCGACAGCCTCTCGCACACGCTCTACCAGGACCGCTGGCCCGGCTGGCAGGCGCCCCAGCACACCGTCGCGCTGGACAGGGCCCGCTTCGAGGACCTGATCGACAAGGCCGGCCTCGAGGTCACCGAGTACATGCCCTACGGCGCCTACCCCGGCTACTTCTACCTGTACGCGGGCCTGGCCTTCAAGCTCCTGAAGGGCAAGGGGATCGACCTCGGGAAGGCCATCTACAGCTACCTGTTGGGCCAGATCCTGCTCTCCCCCGTGATCGCGTTCGAGCGCCAGCTCAACCTCTCGATGCAGACGGTCGTATGCCGCGCGCGATCCTGACCTCGTCACGATGAGGAGGCGTTGATGTCCCTGGGCCGAACACTCTACGTCTTCGCCGGGAGCATGGGGATCCTCTCCGCGGCGTCGGCCGCGATGGTCGGCGTGCGCGTGCTCCGGCCACGTGAGGGTCGCCGGATCTGCCAGGAGACGATCGGGGGATGGGCCGGTGAGGCGATCCTTGGCTGGGTGGGCGTCTCGATGGAGGTCCACGGCGAGCCCGAGTGGCCAGCCGGCCCCTGCTTCTACATGTCCAACCACTCCTCCTCGCTCGACCTGCCGATCCTGATGGCGCTGCGCCTCCCCGACGCGCGCACGTTCATCAAGGAGCGCTTCCGCTGGTACGGCCCGCTCGGGCTCGTCACCATGCTCACGGGCACCCTGTTCACCGCGCCCCAGGACGACCACGACCGCCGCGTGCGTCGCTTCGAGCAGGCCGAGGCGATCCTGCGCGCGTCGGGCTGCTCGGTGTTCGGCAGCCCTGAGGGCACGCGCGTGCCCGGCCCCGAGATCGGGCCCTTCAACCGGGGGGTCTTCCACCTGGTGACCCGGCTCGGGATGCCGATCGTGCCCATCATGATCGTCATCCCCGAGGAGACCGACCCGGGCCGCTCCGTGGCCGTCGCGTCGTCAGGCGTGGTCCACGTCCACGTGGGCGCGCCGATCGACACGACGGGCTGGCGCGAAGAAGACATCGACGAGAACAAGGAGGCGGTCCGAGACCGCTTCGTGGCATGGAACGAGGAACTCAGATGATCGCTCCACCCTGGCCCCGCGGCCCCTCCCAGCAGGTACTCGACGCCGCCCGAATCATCGAGGTCCTCGAGCTGCGCGCCCGGCAGCAGCCCGACCGCGTGGTCTACGGGTACCTGGGCGAGGACGGCGAGGTGGCCGAGGAGCTGACCTTCGGCCAGCTCTTCGACGACGCCTCCCGCGCGGCGACCCGGATCCTCGAGCACGTCGCGCCGGGCGACCGCGTCATGCTGTTGTTCGCCTCGAGCCTCGACTTCGTCAGAGCGTTCATGGGGTGCCAGATCGCGGGCGTGATCCCGGTCCCCGTGATCTGTCTCTTATACACATCTGACGCTGCCGACGA
Source organism: uncultured Myxococcales bacterium (assembly GCA_913058025.1). Taxonomy (GTDB): domain Bacteria; phylum Myxococcota_A; class Bradymonadia; order Bradymonadales; family Bradymonadaceae; genus CAJXPN01. The sequence continues at coordinate 2,214 of CAJXPN010001178.1, forward strand.
T
>CAJXPN010001179.1 GCA_913058025.1 uncultured Myxococcales bacterium
TGGGCTCGGAGATGTGTATAAGAGACAGGGAGGTGTCCACGAGGCTCGAGGAGGCGCTGGAGGGGGCGAGCGCGTCGGGGCGCGTGAGCGAGCGCGGGGTGTTGGAGGTGCGTGAGTGGGAGGAGCAGGTCGTGGGCGACCGGGGCGCAGACGCGAGGGCGCTCATGGGGGACGCGATGGAGCTGCTTAGGCCGAGGCTGCGAGTGGGGGAGGTGCGTCCAGGTGAGAGGTGGTCGTACGCGATAGGGCTCCCTGGGGGGCCTTCAGGGGGCGGCGCGAGCGTCAAGGGTGAGGTTCGCGTGAGCAGTACGTTCGCGGGCACCTGGGCATACGAGGGGAGGACGTACGTGGTGATCGCGAGGCGGTTCGAGGTGGAGGTGAGGGGTGGGAGCGAGCGAGGTGGGGAGCGCGTGCGCTATGAACTCGGCGGTGGAGGAGAGGGTGTGGCGTACCTGGACGAGGAGGGCGGGGAGGTGTGGAGGAGCGAGGTGCGCCTGGCGGTCGAGCTCCGTGCGCGAGGGGAGGCGCAGGACCCCGAGGTGGAGCGCCGAGAGCTCAGGATGAAGATGGAGCGTGTAGAGCCCGGTGCGCCTGCGGGGGAGTGAGGCGCGGCGTGTCAGGCGCGGCGCCAGAAGTCGGGGAGGAGGAGGACGAAGACGGTCATGAACTCGAGCCTCCCGAGGATCATGCAGACGCTCAGGACGACCTTGCCGGTGGTGGGGAGGAAGGCGAAGTTCTGAGTGGGGCCGACGAGCCCGAGGCCAGGGCCGATGTTGAACAGGGTGGCGGCGACGGCGGTGGTGGCGGTGAGGACGTCGCAGCCCAGGAACGTGAGGTAGAGGCTCGCGATGACGAAGGTGAAGATACCGAGGGCGAAGAAGGCGAGGATGGCGGAGACGGTGTCGGGGGAGATGACGGAGTGCCCGAGGCGGATTGACATGACGGACTGGGGGCGGAAGATCTTGTAGACCTCGGCGTAGATGGCCTTCCCGAGGACGAGGAACCGGACGATCTTCATGCCGCCGGCGGTGGAGCCGGCCATGCCGCCCGAGAACATCATGAAGATGAGCAGGAGCTGTGGGAGGGGGGGATAGAGGGCGAAGTCGTCGGTGCCGAAGCCGGTGGTGGTGAGCACGGCGACGACCTGGAATGCCGAGTAGCGGATGGAGTCGAAGAGGGAGGCGTGGCGGGCGTCCATTCCCCAGATGGAGGCGGTGATTACGAGGGTCGTCGAGGCGATGATGAAGAGGTAGGCGAGCAACTCGCGGTCGACGAGGGCGCGCCTGGCGCGGCCCCGCATGACCTCGTAGAAGAGGCTGAAGTTGATCCCGGCGATGAGCATGAAGGCGGTGATGACGATGTCGATGGAGGCGGAGTCGAACTCGCCGACGGAGCCGTTGCGCGTGGAGAAGCCGCCGGTGGCCATGGTGGCGAAGGCGTGGGTGATGGCCTCGTGGAGGGTCATGCCCAGCGCCCACAGGACGAGGGTCTCGATGAGGGTGAGCGAGACGTAGATCCACCAGAGCGTGGAGGCGGTCTGCTTGATCTTGGGCTTGAGGCCCTCGGTGATGGGGCCAGGCACCTCGGACTTGAAGAGGAACTTCCCGCCGACGCCGAGCTGGGGAAAGATCGCGACGAAGAGGACGATGATGCCCATTCCGCCGAGCCAGTGCGTGAGGGCGCGCCACCAGTGGAGCCCGTGGGAGTGGTCGGCGATCTCGACCATGACGGTGGAGCCGGTCGTGGTGAAGCCTGAGACGGCCTCGAAGTAGGCGTCGGCGGGGTTGGTGAAGGCGCCGTCGAAGAGGTAGGGGAGGCCGCCGAAGGCGCCGAGCAGGAGCCAGCTCATGGTGACGAGTACGATGGCGTCGGAGCGGAGCAGGGTGCCGACGCTCTGCCGACCGGGGAACCAGAGGGCGCCGCCGCACGCGGCGGTGATGCCAGCGCTGGCGAGGAAGGCGAGCGTGGAGGCGTAGTCGTCGAGCGCGATCGTCCAGACGAGCGAGGTGGCCATGCACGCGGCGAGCACGAGCAGGAGGATGCCGAGGAGGCGCGCGATGCGGAGGTAGTGCATGCGGTATGTGCTTGGGCGTGGGGTGTGGGGTCAGCGCTTGGCGAAGTAGGCTTCGACGCTGGCTCGGTGCTCGGGGGTGGTGAAGACGCTGTCTCTTATACACATCTCCGAGCCCACGAGACAGGCAGAAATCTCGT
>CAJXPN010001180.1 GCA_913058025.1 uncultured Myxococcales bacterium
TCTACACAGAGTAGATCGTCGGCAGCGTCAGATGTGTATAAGAGACAGATGTAGTCGTTGTCGGGGAGCTGGAACACGGGCGTGTAGAGGTAGTCACCCGACGCGTCCACGCTCTGGGTCCTCGAGAAGACGATGCCGCCGGCCGAGTCGGTGAGCACGAGCACGACCTCGTCGCGCTCGCTCGTTCCGCCCTCGAACGCGGGGGTCGAGTCGGCGAGGCGCGCGCCCGAGGTGGGCGCGCTGATCTGCACCGTGGGGGCGGTGAAGTCGACGACGAAGGCCACGGCCGCCGGGGCGCTCGTGTTGCCTGCGTCGTCGCGGGCCGTCGCGCTCACGGCGACGGGGCCCTCGGCCCAGTCGGTCGTGGGCGTGTAGGACCATGAGCCGTCCGCGCCCGCGTTGACCGTGGCCATCGCGCCGCCGGGGAGCGTGAGGGTGATCTCACTGCCCGGCTCGGCGTTGCCGCTGATGGGGAGGCGGGCGTCGTTGGTCTGGGCGCCCGCGACGGGCGAGCTGATGGAGACGGTCGGGTCGGTGACGTCCACGGTGAACGTCCTCGACTCGTTCGCCGAGAGGTTGGCGGCGTTCGTCACGCTCGCCTCCACGAGGACGACCCCTTCGGTGAGATCCGTCGGCGGGGTCAAGGACCAGGCGCCGCCGTTGTCCGCGGTCACGGTGTAGGTCACGCCCTCGATGACGAGCGTGACGGTCGCGTTGGGGTCGGTCGTCCCCGTGATCGTCGGGCGCAGCGTGGCGACCGACGTGCCCGCCGCGGGGGTGGAGATGCCGAGCGCGGGCGCGGTGGTGAGGACGCTGAAGGTCTCGGCGTCGGAGGCCGTGTTCCCGAGCGTGTCGCTCGCCATCGCGACGACGTCGTAGTCGTCGTCGGTGAGCGCGGAGGTCGTGACGGTCCAGCTCCCGGCGGCGTCGGCGGTGGCCGAACCAGTGAAGTCGACGGCGCCGTCGGCGCCGGTCACGGTCACGGTGACCGTGGCGCCGGGCTCGGCGACGCCCGAGACCTCTGGCGTCGCGAGCGCGGTCACGGCGCCGCCCGTCGGGGACTGGATCGTGATCGTGGTGACGGTGTCGATCGTGATCTCGACCTCGTCCGAGTCGGTGTTGCCGACGGTGTCGGTGAGCTCGACGGTGATCCTGTAGGTGCCGTCGGCGAACGGGTTGAGGAGCGCGATCGACCAGCTCCCGTCGCCGAGGACGGTGGCCGCGTCGAGGATGACCTGGGCGCCGTTCGTGTCGAAGATGCGCAGCGAGACGTCCGCGCCGGCGTCGCCGGTGCCCGTGACGGTCACGAGGTTCTGCGAGGTCGACGCGCCGTCGATCGGGGACGTGATCGCCACGGCCGCTGCGGTGTCGATGGAGAAGAAGCTCTCGTCGGTCGTCGTGTTGCCGAGCGCGTCGGTCGCCGTGGCGACCGCGCGGAGGCGGCCGTCAGGGAGCGTGAGCGACGGGGTGTAGTCCCAGACGCCGCCGATGAGCTGGGGCGCCGCGGAGACGAGCAGCGTCCCCGCCGAGGTGAACACGTCGAGCTGGACCGAGATCGCGTCCGAGCCAGCGGTGCCCTCGATGTCGGGGCGAGCGTCGCCGAGCAACGCGTCGGCCGCGGGCGCGGTGATGTCGACGTTGGGGCCGGTGCGATCCACCGTGAGGTCGGAGGTCACCGTGGCCGAGTTGCCCACGGCGTCCGTCGCCGTGACCGAGATCTCGTAGGTCCCCTCGGCAGCGAGCGCCTGCGCGAAGGACCAGTTCACCGCGGAGCCGGTGGTCGTGTCCGTGTAGATCACGTTCGCGCCGAGCGAGACGGTGATCGAGACGTCGGAGCCCTGCGAGGTCGCGCCTCGGATCGTGGGCGACGCCTCGGCCGTCGAGGTTCCGCGTGAGGGCGGGCTCGTGATCGTGATCGCGGGGGGCACGAGGTCGACGATGAGCGTGGTGAACGTGAAGGCGACGTTGCCCGCCTCGTCACGCGCCACGACCTCGAGAGAGTACGAGCCGGACACCATCGGTGCGGCGGGCTCGAAGGACCAGGACGCGGGCGCGGGGTCGATCGTCACGGTCTCGACGATCGTGCCGGAGCGGCGCAGCGTCACGTCGAGCTGGACGCCCGACTCGGTCGTACCCTCGAACTCGTAGCTCGCGTCACCGGTCGTGGTCCCGGGGGTCGCCGGGCGGGTGATCGCCACGGCAGGGGCG
>CAJXPN010001181.1 GCA_913058025.1 uncultured Myxococcales bacterium
CCGCCGCGAAGCGCCGCTCGCTGCGGTGGCGCTCCGTGGTGCACCTCTCACACGACGAGCGGCTCGAGGGCGGCGGACAGATCGGCCCCGACGGGGGCGCGCTCGTCCACGAGGTCATGGAGCTGCTGGATCTTGGCGACCCGCAGCACGAGCTCACGGCGCGCGCGACCGCGCTGTGCGGGCAGCTGGGGGAGGAGCGCGAGCTCGACCCGGCGCGCCTCGAGCGCTGCCAGAGCGTGCTCGCGAGGCTGCTCGAGCACCCGGTCGTCGAGCGCGCCCGGCGCGCGCCGGAGCGCTGGCGCGAGGTCCCCTTCGCCTACCAGCGCTCCGGCGGGGTCGTCGCCGGCACCATCGACCTCTGCTTCCCCACCGACGCCTCGCGCACCCGCTGGGTCGTCGTCGACTGGAAGAGCCACCTGCCGCCGCCCGGGGCCGCGCTCCACGACGCCTACCAGCGCCAGATCTCGGAGTACGCCACCGCGCTGCTCGCCACCATCACCCCCTGCGAGCACGTCGAGACCGTCCTCGCCGGGCCCCACCCCGAGATCGGGGTCGTCGACGACGTCGAGCGCGCCGTCGAGCTCGTCCACGAGGACCTGCGCGACCTCGTCGTCCACCTCGACCGCCTCGGCCACACGCCCCGGGTGGGCGTGGAGGTGGGCGAGCCGGTCTTCACCGAGCTCGAGCTCGCCTGGCCGGACCGGGCGCTCGGGCTGGGGCTCGACCTGCCTGGCAACGAGATCGACCGCCTCGAGCGCGACGGGTGGACCGTCGTCTCCGTGGACACGATGGGCCAGGTCTCCTGGCCCGCCTCCACCGCGGCGCGCGTCTGCGACGCGCTCGGGATCCGCCACCCGGGGCGCGCGGGCGGCGGCGACAAGATCGAAGAGGAGTGAGCGCGATGGACACGACGAGGTACAGAATCGCCCTGACGGACGGGTTCCAGCGCGCGCTCGTGGCGCTCGATCCCGACAAGATCGCGCGCACCCACGAGGCGATCCTGAAGCTCCAGCGCGGGCTCTCCGCGGTCAGGCTGCACAAGCTCTCCGGGTCGAACTTCTGCTCCTTCGGCGTCAACTCCGACGCCTACCGCGTCATCTGCCAGCGCGAAGGCGACCTGCTCCTCTTCGTCCACGTCGGCCCCCACGACGCCGCCTACGACTGGGCCTCGCGCCACCGCGTCGTCCAGATCGGCGACGCCGTGCGCGTCATCCGCGCCGTCGTCGAGGATGAGCCCGCCGGCGACGCCCTCGACCTCGCCCACTCCCTCGACCTGCGCCCCTTCGCCGAGGTCCCCGCCAAGCACTTCTCACACCTCGACGTCGGCCCCCACGCCGCCGAGGTCCTGCGCGCGGTCCCCGACGAGGACGCGCTCGTCGAGCTGCTCGAGTGCTTCCGCGAGCCGCTGGCGGGCGCGCTGCTCGAGCTCGCGACCGACCCCCAGAACCTCAACGCCATCGCCAACATCTACCGCGCCTCGCTCGAGGAGCTCGCCGCCGCCGCGCTCGCGCCCGAGCCGCGCACCATCGCCGAGACGATCGGCGCGCGCGTCAACTCCGCCGACGTCTGGCTGGCCCCCGAGGACTCCGACCTCCTCGCCGCCGCGCTCTCGGCCGACCTGCAGGCGTGGCGCATCTTCCTCCACCCCACCCAGCGCCGCCTCGTCGAGCTCTCCTCGAAGGGCGCCTACAAGGTCACCGGCGGCCCGGGCACCGGCAAGACCGTCGTCGCGCTCCACCGCGCCCGCTTCCTCGCCGAGCACACCTTCGCCCGCGACCCCCGCCCCGTCCTCCTCACCACGTTCTCGCGCGTCCTCGCCCGCGACCTCGAGCGCGCGCTCGAGATCCTGTGCGCCGACCGGCCCGAGATCCTCTCGCGCATCCACGTCTCCACGATCTCGGCGGTCGCCGCCGACACGCTGCGCGAGGCGAACCTCCCCCACCAGCTCGTCCACGGCCGCGCGCTCGACGAGGCCTGGCGCGACGCCACGCGCCACGACACGCTCGGGCGCCCCGAGCACTTCTACCGCGCCGAGCGCGAGCACGTCGTCGCCCGCCACGGCTCCTGGACCGCCGCGCTCTACCTGCGCAAGCCCCGGCGTGGGCGCCCCGGGCGCATGGGCCGCGCCGCCAAGAAGGAGGCCTGGAAGGTCCTCTCCACCTTCGAGTCCGCGCTCGCCGCGCTCGCCCGCGACGCCACCGTCG
>CAJXPN010001182.1 GCA_913058025.1 uncultured Myxococcales bacterium
TGTATAAGAGACAGGAGGAGGGCGACCTCGTCGGCGTCGAGCGCGCCGGAGAGGAGCGCGGGGAGGACGGGGTCGAGCGTGTCGAGGCCGAGGTCGGAGCCGAGGGCGACCTCGGCGCACGTGCGCAACCCCTCGGGGCGCGCGAGCCACGCCCAGGTGAACCGGTCCGAGGCCGGGACCACGTCGTAGGTGCGGGCGAGGCGATGGGCGCGTCGCGCGGACACGCCGTCCAGGGGCGAGACGCCAGCGAGCGCCTCCCAGCGGGAGGTCAACGTGGAGGAGGCGGCGCGGACGATCGCGGGGCGCTCGAAGTCGCGGATGAAGCGCTCGAGCGCGCCCTCGGCGCGGCGCGAGGAGGCGAACGCAGGGGAGAGTATGAGAGCGAGCGCGCGCGCGACGAGGTCGTCGTCGCCGTCGTGGTAATCGGCGAGGGCGTCGTAGAAGGCGAGGACGTGTTCAGGGGAGGTGGACACACCTCGCCCGTGTTGCAAGAGGCAACGCTCGAAGAGCGCGCGATCGTTGGAGTGAAGAGGCACGTCGGCTCCATGGAGTCGGGCTCAGACGGAGCCCTCGATGGCGAGCCGCACGGTACGCAGGAGCCGACGTGATGAGAAGGGCTTCTCGACGAGCGCGCTGACGGAGAGTTCGGAGAGCTGCTGGCGCCTGGATTCGTCGAGGTACGCGGAGACGGCGATGATGGGGAGGTCGGGGTCGACGCGGCGCAGGGCGCGGATGGTGGAGGGTCCGTCCATGATGGGCATGAGCATGTCGACGATGGCGAGCGCGGCGCCGCCGCGGTGCTCGAGGACGGCGACGGCCTCGGCGCCGTCGGAGGCGGAGACGACCTCGTAGCCGTATCGGCGGAGCATGCGCTCGAGGAGCTGCTGGACCTGGTGCTCGTCGTCGACGATGAGTACGAGCTCGCCGCGGCCGGTCTCGGAGGACTCCTCGGCGAGCGCGGTGGTGGGGAGGACGCGCTCGGTGAGCGCGGGGAGCGTGATCGAGAAGCGCGCGCCCTTCCCCGGGTGGCTGGTGAGGCGGATCGAGCCTCCGTGGCTCTTGACGACGCTCTGGGCGATGGCGAGCCCGAGCCCGGTGCCCTCGCCGGGGGCCTTGGTCGTGAAGAAGGGGTCGAAGATGTGCTCGGCGTCGCTGGCGGTGATGCCGGGGCCGTCGTCCTCGATCGAGATCTCGACGAAGGGGCCGGGCTCGACGCCGAGATCGGAGGCCTGGTCGGCGTCGAGGGTGACGTTGAGGGCGTGGACGCGGATGGCGCCGTTGGCGCCGACGGCGTCGCGCGCGTTGACGAGGAGGTTGAGCAGGGTCTGCTCGACGAGCGAGCGCTCGACGTGGATATGCCAGAGGTCGTTGGTGGAGGTGTAGTCGACTGTGATGAGGCGGGGGAAGGAGCGCGTGGTGGTGTCGACGAGTTCATCGAGGAGCCTGGAGGGGTCGAGGTCGACGCGCTCTCCGTCGGAGCCGCGCGCGAAGGTGAGCACACGCGTGACGAGCCCGGCGGCGCGGCGGATGCCGGACTGGATGACGTCGAGGTGATCGATGAGGCCGGGGTCGTCGAGGTCCTGCCGGAGCATGTAGGCGGCGATCTCGACGGGCGTGAGGACGTTGCCCAGGTCGTGGGCGATGCCGCCAGCGAGCGCGCCGAGGGACTCGAGGCGCTGGGCGCGCATGAGCTGGCGCTCGGTGGCGCGCGCGTGGGTGACGTCGGTGTCGATGAAGAAGGCGATCGACTCGTCGTCGTCGCGCGCGACGAGGGTGCAGGAGGACTCGACGAGGATCTCGCGGCCGCCGCGCGCGACGAGCGCGCGCTCGAGCTTGGACGAGCCGTTGGCGAGGAGTTTGGTGTGGATCGACTCGAAGGCGCGGCGCGTGGAGCCGGTGATCTCCCAGACGAGGCGCCCGATGGCGTCCTCGGCGGAGTAGCCGTAGAGGGTGGCGGCGGAGCGGTTCCAGAAGAGGACGCGGCCGTCGAGCGAGGTCACGGAGATGGAGTCGGTCGCCTCGTCGAGGAGTGCCGCCTGGGCGGCGAGGCGCGAGCGCGACTGGGTGCGCTCGGTGACGTCGTCGATGATGATGCAGGCCCCTTCGATCTCGCCACCCTCACCGGGCACGAAGGGGGTCAGGGTGCACTCCACGATCTGTCTCTTATACACATCTCCGAGCCCACGAGACAGGCAGAAATCTC
>CAJXPN010001183.1 GCA_913058025.1 uncultured Myxococcales bacterium
CGAGATTTCTGCCTGTCTCGTGGGCTCGGAGATGTGTATAAGAGACAGCCCCAGCTCATCGAGCTCTACCGGATCGCGTCGTCGATGCTCGCCGAGGGCGAGGCGCGCGCGTACCCTGAGCGCGTAGGGCAGCGAGGTCCTGGCCCGCTCGTGCTCGGCACGGTCCGAGTCGAAGGGCGTGATCTCGCTCCCTTTGAACCGCGCGAGCCACTCCACTACACAAAGGTCTTCTCGCTCACGCTGATCCCCCGCGACGTCGAGCCCGTGGATCAGTGGGAGCGGTTCTGGCCCGACGCGCTCCCGAAGTCGGAGGCGCCGCGCCCGAGCGACGACACGACGCCAGCCGACGCCGAGGACGCCACATGACGAGTCCGAACACCGCGCGCGCTTCGGCCGCGGGAATCATCGCCGCGCTCCTCACGCTGTGCGCCGCGTCCGCGTCCGCGCAAGAGCCCGCCTGGCTCGACGACCCGAGCGAGCTCGACGGCGACACGACGCGAGAGAGCGCACAGAACGACAGAAGCGCCGCGAGCGAGTGCGGCGGCGACAGGCGCTGCCGGCTCGACCGCCTCAAGCGCGCCAACTCCGCGCGCCGTTACGCCGGGCAGCTCGAGGCCGAGCGCTACGCGCTCTCGGTCCAGCGCGGCCTGGACATGCGCGCCGCTGAGGAGATCCTGCGGATGCAGAAGCCGGCGACCGTCGAGTTCTACTCGTCGTTCATGGGCATCGGCGCGTCCGGCGGCTACACGTTCCTCGACGGGACGCTGCGCGCCGAGGGGCTCTTCTCGTTCAACAGCGAGTACATCTACGAGGACGTCAACGTCGCCGGCCAAGAGATCTACATCGACGGCAACATCAACGCGGTCTCCATCGGCGCGAACGCGACCTACCTGTTCAACACGGGGTGGTGGTCGCCCTACGTGACCGGCGGCGCCATCTACTCGTTCGGCGACTTCGGCACCTACTTCTACGACGACTTCGGCAGCGACTTCGGCGACCGCGACATGGAGATGCACATCGTGCAGGCCGCGTCGGGCTTCGACGTCCAGGCCGGCTTCGGCCTGCGCGGGCGCATCGGCGCCACGCTGCGCTACCCCATCTTCGTCCAGACCACCCAGGGCGGCGTGATCGACAAGACGACCAGAGAGGCGTTGCGATCTTGGTTCACTCAGACGAAGCTGCTCGGCGTCGAGTTCTCCGCGGGGTGGGCATTCTGACCGACCTCCCTCGAGCGTCAGACCTCCCGAGGATCATGGCTCGCCGCACGGACGCGGCGCGCCCCTCCCACGACACGGATCGTCGTCCACATGGTACGCGCCTGCCCACACCGGCTCGGCGCGGCATCGACCGCAGACTCACGACGAACCGCCTCGTGCACACGCCCCAAGACATCATCGCGCGCCTCGCGCTCGCCATCACGCTCGCCCTGTGCTTCTGCGGGCTCTCCCCGTCCAGCGCCTCCGCGCAGGGCGACGAGCCGCCCGTCCCGGGGGCCTCCGACCCCGCGCGCCCGGCGCAGCCCGCCGAGGACACCGACCCCGACGGCGTGCGCACCCAGCGCGCCCAGCGCGTGCCCCAGCGCGAGGTCAACCGGCGCGTGCGCGAGTACGTCTCCTCGAGCGAGGACAAGATCACGATCCACCAGATCGTCCAGGAGATGGTCGACGACTTCATCGCCGACACCCGCGACCTCCAGATCGCCGCGGTCTCGCCCGTGGCGATCCGCTCGGTCGGGCTCTCGCCCAACCTCTCGGGCGCCTTCGGCCAGTGGGTCGAGGCCGAGCTCAGCAACGCCATGGCCAAGCACTCCGACATCCGGGTCAAGCGCTGCATCGCCTGCGGGTCGCTGCGCACGCTCGTCGAGGGCGACGACCTCGTCGTCGCCCTCGGCCAGGTCAAGCAGAGCGAGCTCGCCGCGATCGGCCGCGAGATCGGCGTCGTGGCCTTCGTCGACGCCTTCGTCTCCTACGTCCCCGGGTCCAACATCGTCGCGATGAACGTCCAGATCTACCGCGCCTCCGACGGCCGCGTCCTCTGGAGCGAGACATACCAGTCCGACGCGACCACCGCCGCGATCCTGCGCTCGGGCGACCGCATCCTCACGCGCGACGAGGCCCGCGCCGAGCTCGTGCGCAAGATCGAGCAGCGCCCCTACTACTGTCTCTTATACACATCTGACGCTGCCGACGATCTAATCTGT
>CAJXPN010001184.1 GCA_913058025.1 uncultured Myxococcales bacterium
TACACAGAGTAGATCGTCGGCAGCGTCAGATGTGTATAAGAGACAGCCCATCGCCGCGTCCCCGCGGCGGCTCGCGTCGTCGAGGGCTGCCTCGGGTGAGGCGCGCTGCTCAGACGCCTGGGTCGACGCCGGTCATCTCCACGGAGACGTCCCACAGGCGCCGCGCGACGCTGGCGTCCTTGCTCGCGGCGTTCGAGTCGACGAGCTTCGCCGGCCCGGCCATCTCACCGACGCCGCGCGGCCCGAAGTACTGACCCGACTGGACCGCGGGCGCGGTGGCTCCCATGAGCGTGGGCCAGGCGCCCTGCGCGGCGGTGTTCATGAAGGGGCGCAGGAGCGGCAGCACGAACGTCGAGACGCCCTTGCCGAGGTGGCGGCCGAGGTCGGTGTCGGAGCCGCCAGGGTGGACGGTCACGGCGATGGTCTTGCGGCCGGCGGCCTCGAGGCGGCGGTCGAGCTCGTGGACGTGGAGCAGGTTCGCGAGCTTGCTCAGGGCGTACTGGCGGAAGGCGCCGTAGCCCTTCTCTGCGTTGAGGTCGTCGAAGTCGACCTTGCCGGCCTTGTGGCCGTTCGAGCTGGTGTTGACGACGCGCGCGCCGGGGGTCTCCTCGAGCTTGTCGAGCAGGAGGCCCGTGAGCGCGAACGTGCCCAGGTGGTTCACGCCGAACTGAGACTCGAAGCCGTCGGCGGTCTCCTGGAACGGCGGCATCATCAGGCCGGCGTTGTTGACGAGGACGTCGAGCCGGGGCTCTCTGGCGACGACCTCGGCGGCCGCGCGGATCGAGGCGAGGTCGCCCAGGTCGACCTGGACGATCTCGAGGTCGGCCGAGGGGAACGCGTCGCGGATACGGGAGGCGGCGTCCTCGGCCTTGTCCATCGAGCGGCAGCCCATCAGGACGCGCGCGCCCTTGCCCGCGAGGATCCGCGCGGTGTGGAAGCCGATGCCGGTGTTCGCGCCCGTGACGAAGAAGGTCTTGCCAGACTGATCCGGGACGTCGTCGGCGGTGAAGCCTCTCTTCTTACTCATCGTGGAACTCGTGTGAAGTAGGGCACATGAAGCACGCCCCGACGAGGGTTCACTGTAGACACCGCTCGTGGTGGGTCGACCGGCGCGCGTGCGTTGGCGCCTTTGGCATGGGGTTTGGCGCGAGGGCGGCGGAAGACCCCGCGGCAGCCGCGAACGAAGCGGACGCGCCTGGCGACGCCGTACGAGCGGCTGAGCGCAACCGTGGGGCGCCCCGAGGTTGAATTCAAGCGGCGTTCTCTGTACCGATGGAAGCACCTCTCGGACCCTTCGAGCGTCGCCACGGCGAACCGACGAATCGGTGCGCGCCGTGCCGCACCGCGTGTCGACGCGCGCAGAGTCCCACACCTCGAAGGCGAACCGATGACGATGATGAAGACGCTGGCGCTCACGATGACGGCGACCGCGGGTCTGCTCGCGATGGCCCCGAAGCAAGCGGACGCGTGCAGCCCGCCGCTGCCTGTGGTCGACCTCAGGTTCCAGACCGAGGACGGCTCGACGATGACGAGGGAGCCCAAGGTGCTCTTCTCGGCCTCTCCGATCACGCCCTCGGCGCCCGAGAAGTTCACGCTCGTGAACACGACGACGCAGACGAGCCTCGAGGTCACGACGGAGCTCGTTCAGTCCGGGAACTACACCTCCTACTACACGCTCTCGCCGACCTCGCCGCTCGAGGAGGGTGGCTACACCCTGAGCTACGAGACCGAGGACCCGACGGGGCCGATCGGACCTGGCGGGCCCGCGCTCTACACCAGGGAGCTGACGTTTCAGATCTCGAGCGCGGCGACGCACCCGGGCAAGCTCGACGTCGGGATGGAGTGGAGCCGCGTGCGGCCCGGACCCGGCGATCCCCTCTTCGAGGACTCCTGCGGCGGCTCGAACGCGCAGCAGGACCGCGTGGAGCTCACGTTCCCCGCGTCGTGCCGCACCGAGGGCGCGGGGATCAAGTACCAGATCGACTTCATCGGAGGCAGAGACCAGGTCCTCTACTCGTACCTCCGCACGGTCAGCTCGGACGACATCGCGGACCAGTCCGACGCCGAGGGGCTGATCACGAGCGTGTACCAGTCGCAGACCCAGAACGGCGCGCTCGCCGAGTGCATCCGCGTGACGCCGATGACCACGAGCGGCGTGCGCGGCGAGCCCGTCGAGCTGTGCGTGCCCACGCGCTGCG
>CAJXPN010001185.1 GCA_913058025.1 uncultured Myxococcales bacterium
GCCCACGCGGGATCGCCTGCGAGATGACCGAGATCTCGGAGTCCTCGTCGATGGTCGGGTGCGAGGGGATCGACAGCGAGCTCGAGGTCAGGTGCCCCACGCTCTGACGCGACAGACCGTTCGAGGTCTCGCCGGTGTCGGGGGAGGCGAAGATGAGGTCCTGTGAGCGGACGTCGCTCATCGCACGGTATGAGCCGGTGTTGTACTCACCTGTGATCCAGGGGGTCGCGAGGACGTCGCGCCCGGCGAGGGCGCGGAGCAGCTCGTCGAGCAGATCGTCGGCGTCGGCGGGGCGGTCGGCGGGGTTCTTGGCGAGGCACCGCTCGATGAGCGCGGCGAGCGACTCGGGCACGGAGTGCCCCTCGGGGAGGCGCTCGTGGAGCGGCGGCACCTCGGAGTGGATGTGCTTGTAGAGCACGGTCGTGTCGTTGCCCATGAACGGCTTGGAGCCGCTGAGCATGTAGTAGAAGAGCACGCCCAGCGCGTAGACGTCGACGCGCTGGTCGATGTCGTGCCCGAGGATCTGCTCGGGGGAGAGGTAGGCGAGCGAGCCGACCAGGTTGTGCTGGCCGGTCAGGTCGGACTCGTCCTCGAGCATCTTGGCGAGGCCGAAGTCGAGCAGCTTCACGTAGTAGGGGTAGTCGCGCTTGCTGGTGAGCAGGATGTTCGACGGCTTGAGGTCGCGGTGCATCAGGCCCATCTCGTGGGCGTCACCGAGCGCCTCGAGCATCTGGCGAGCGATCGGCGTGAAGACCTCGAGGGGCAGGTGCTCGTGGCGCTTGATGAGCGTGTCCAGCCGGGTGCCGTCCACGTACTCCATCACGATGTAGCTCTGGTAGGTGTCCTGCCCGAAGTCGTAGATCGCCACGATGTTCGGGTGGTTGAGCATGCTCAGGGCCTGGGCCTCGCGCATGAAGCGCTCCTGGGCCGTGTCCGTGTCGAGCGCCTCGGCCGCGAGCACCTTGATGACCACGTCGCGCTCGAGCCCAATCTGTCTTGCGCGGTAGACGAGCCCCATGCCGCCGCGTCCGATGCGCTGGTGCACCTTGTAGCGCCCGGCGATCGTGCGGCCGACCATCGGGTCGTTGGGGTCGCTGTGCTCCTCGCCCAGCGAGGAGGCCATGGGAGAAGAGGGACGTAGTCCTCGCTGCGCGCGCAGGCCAGAGGGGGAGGTCGGATCATCGTCGACGATCTCGAGGGGGGCCAGACGCTCCCCTACACCGTTCTGCTGATCGCTCACACGCACCTCCAGCATATCATTGGCCTCACGGCGCAGCGTCGAGCGCAGCGCGGCGGGGTCGTCTCGTCGTCGGGTTCATCATGGCTACCCATCGCGGACGCAGGCGTCAATCTTACCTCGCCGTATCCACGCACGCATCACGTTTCACTTCGCGCCCCGACTTTGTAAGGAGAACACGCGCGCGATCGACTACACTCCTGTCCCATCATGACCACCGACCGACACGATGGAGAGCACACGAGATGATCACGCGAGACGCACGACTCGGCATCGTCACGCTGGCACTGGCGCTGTGTGCGCTGACGGCCTGCGAGGACAAGAAGACCACGACCCCTCCCAGCGAGGCAACCAGGACGGACGCAGCGAAGACGGACGCCAAGGCCGCCGACGCCAAGGCCGCCGACGCCAAGAAGCCGCCAGCCGTCCCCGTCACCTCGCCCTACGAGGCCCCGCAGAACGACCAAATCGCCGGGATCACGACCCCCGACGAGGTCAAGAAAGCGTTCACGAAGTGGCGCGAGGCCTTCGACGCGGCCAAGGTCGACCCGAAGGCGAAGGCGGCACTGGGCGGAGTGGCCGAGGGCGCCCAGATCACCGTGATCTTCGGGACCTGGTGCGACGACTGCTTGCGTGAGGTGCCCCAGCTCTGGCGCGACGTCGAGGCGCTCGGCGGTGAGGTCCCCTTCAAGCTCTACTACGTCGGCGTCGACGACGCGTTCGGCTCCGGCGACGCCGACCTCTCGGCCTACCGCCCCGACGCGATCCCCTCCTTCGTGGTCACGCGCGACGGGCGAGAGGTCGGGCGAGTCGTCGAGCGCCCCGAGACCACGCTCGCCGCCGACCTCGGGCGCCTGCTGCGTGGCGAGGCCGAGGGCGTGCTCTCGTCGTCGGGCGACCTGCTCGTGAGCTGTCTCTTATACACATCTCCGAGCCCACGAGACAGGCAGAAATCTCGT
>CAJXPN010001186.1 GCA_913058025.1 uncultured Myxococcales bacterium
GGGGGGCAGCGCGATGGCCGCGAGGCCAGCAGCGCGGGGGGAATCCCCCGCCAAACGTCGTGCACCACCCCACGTCGAGGCCAGCAGCGCGGGGGAGTCCACCGAATAGAGCCGTGCACCCCGCCTCAACGCCCCGCGAACACGTCCACCACGGTGTGCTCGAGCAGCGGCGCCGTCGCCCCCACGCGCGCCACGAGCCACGCGTCGCCCTCACGGATCTCCTCGACGAAGCGACCCACGCGCGCCTCGTCGACGCCGAGCTCCGGCGCGTCCCAGCGCAGCGGCAGCCCCGTCCTCGGGGCGACCACATCGGTCGAGATCGCGAGCTCGTAGCCGCCCTCTACCTTCGCGGCGGCGTCCTCCGAGAGCGCGAGCGTCAGGGTGGTCGACTCCACGGCCGGGCCGTCGAGCGCGAGCTCCACGGGCGCGCCGTCGGTTCGCCGGAGCTCGATGTCCGGCCGGTAGACCCGGAGCGGCTCAGAGAACGTGATCGTGAACGTCGCGTGCCTGGTCGGCGTCGACGGTTGCTCGAGCGCGTACACGATCGAGTGCACGAACGGCGCGACGGCGGAGGCGACGCCGAA
This sequence comes from uncultured Myxococcales bacterium, assembly GCA_913058025.1. Taxonomy (GTDB): domain Bacteria; phylum Myxococcota_A; class Bradymonadia; order Bradymonadales; family Bradymonadaceae; genus CAJXPN01. The sequence continues at coordinate 585 of CAJXPN010001186.1, forward strand.
CCGCAGCGGCTCCGCGAGGTTCGGGGACGTGAGCGTCATCGCGTCCACGGGCCACGGACCGACCGGGCGGAGCTCGACGTCGGCGTCTGGGCCATCGCCGACGTACGCGTAATCGTTGGAGAGCTCGACGACGCGCCCGTCAGAGGTCGTCACCGTGACGGCCTCGACGAAGCCCTGGACCAGGCCACCGACGTCGGACTCGCCCGTGTTGCCGGCGAACAAGGCCACGCGGAGGCCGTCGTCGCGCGCGTGGTTCGTGCTCGAGGGCGTGGGCGACAGGATCGGCCCGAGGGTCGTGTAGGTGGGGCACACCGCCGGGAAGATGGACGTCCCACGGAGGAGCTGGTCGTACGGCACGCAGCCGCCTCCGCCGGTGGGTCCTGGTTCCTCCTCGCACGCACACAGCGCGAGCGTCAGAACGATCGAGAGCAGCCTCCGCATGGTCGCCTCCCATGGTGTGGTGTCAGAGCGCCGCGGCGGACGCCTCCTGTCATGTCACCACGGACGCTCGGGCGAGTAAAGGGAGGCCGCGGGCGGTCAGCGCACCGGGCGAGCGAGCCAGCGGCGCCACACGTCGAGCGCGGGCCTGGGGTCGACGTCCCCGTCGTAGAGCCCGGCGTCACGCCAGAGAGCGGCGAGCGGGGGGCTCCCGATGGCGACCCAGAGGCGGTCGTAGTCGACGACGTTGAACCAGTTGATGAACTCCACGTCGAGCGCGTCCGACTCGGAGAGCAGCGCCTCGACGAAGCCCTCCTGGTCCTGCTCCGAGGCCGGGATGTTCAGGTCGTATTCTGCGACCACGAGGTCCTGGGCGATCCAGCCGGTCTCGGTGAGCGCCACCGGTGTGTTCGGCGCGATCCGCTCGATTTGAGAGAGCCACTCCACGGGGAGGTTGGCGACACGGCCCGGGTCGGCGTGGCCGAAGAAGGCGTAGGGGTAGACGCTCACGCCGATGACGTCGAAGTAGGGCCTCAGGCGTGCGACCCCCGCGGTGAGCGTGGCGACCGACGCGGAGTCCGGGTGCTTGAGCGCCACGGAGACCATCAGCCTCACGCCCGGATGGTCCCTGCGCAGCCTCGCCGAGACGCGCTCGGCGAACACCACGAACGCGTCGAAGCGCTCGGGCTCCTCGAGCATCAGGTCCGTGAGCTCACTACCGTAGTTGATCCAGCGCGGGCGAAACCTCGTGACCATCGCCGAGGCGAAGGAGGAGAACGCGTCGATGGTGCGGTCGTCGTCGAACGCCGCGTCGCCCCAGCCGAAGTCCGCGCGCGGCTGATTTTCCGAGGCCCCCCAGTACTCGACCAGATCGCGCCGATCCGTCGAGAGGCTGTCCACGGCCAGGTAGATCGGCCGGCGGTCCGCCCTCGTCGGCGCCGCGCACACGCCGTCGACGTCCCGCGTGATCGTGTCGGCGGGGTAGGTCAGCATGAGCCGCCCGCACACGTCGTCCTCGACCTGCGCCGTCGTGTCGCCGGCGAGCGCCTCGTCCCACGGGATGCCGCCGAGGAAGTGGTGGGTCACCATGTCTCCTTCGGCGCGGATCTTGACGTAGGTGTCCATGACCTGTCTCTTATACACATCTCCGAGCCCACGAGACAGGCAGAAATCT
>CAJXPN010001187.1 GCA_913058025.1 uncultured Myxococcales bacterium
GATCTACACAGAGTAGATCGTCGGCAGCGTCAGATGTGTATAAGAGACAGTCTCGACCTGGGGCACGTGACGCTGAAGAACCGCGTGATCATGGGGTCGATGCACGTGGGTCTCGAGGAGGGCGTTGGGCCGCTGAACAAGCTCGGTGCGTACTTCGCGGAGCGCGCTCGCGGGGGCGTCGCGCTGATGGTCACGGGGGGTGTCGCGCCCAACGTGGCGGGCTGGACCAAGCCCTTCGCAGCCACGATGAACAACCGCGTCGAGGCGTGGAAGCACCGCGCGGTCACCGACCCTGTCCACGAGGAGGGTGGCCTGATCGCGATGCAGATCCTGCACACGGGCCGCTACGCGTACTCGCCCCTCCAGGTGGCGCCCAGCAAGATCCAGGCGCCCATCAACCCGTTCACGCCCTTCGAGCTCTCCGCCAAGGGCGTGCGCAAGACGATCTCCGACTTCGCCGAGGCCACGAGGCTCGCCAAGGAGGCAGGGTACGATGGCATCGAGGTGATGGGCTCGGAGGGCTACCTCCTCAACCAGTTCATCGCCTCGCGCACCAACAAGCGCACCGACGAGTGGGGCGGGAGCTACGAGAACCGCATCCGCTTCCCGCTCGAGGTCCTGCGCGCGTGCCGCGAGGCCGCCGGCGACGACTTCATCATCATCTACAGGCTCTCGATGCTCGACCTGGTCGAAGGCGGGAGCACCTGGGACGAGGTCGTGCACCTGGCCAAGGAGGTCGAGGCCGCGGGCGCCACGATCATCAACACGGGCATCGGCTGGCACGAGGCGCGCGTCCCCACGATCGCCACGATGGTCCCGCGCGCGGGCTTCTCCTGGGTCACCCAGCGCCTCATGGGCGAGGTGAACATCCCGCTGGTGACCTCGAACCGGATCAACATGCCCCAGGTCGCCGAGGACGTGCTCGCGGACGGGCGCGCCGACCTCATCAGCATGGCGCGCCCGTTGCTCGCCGACCCCGACTGGGTCAACAAGGCGCGCGACGCGCGGACCGACGAGATCAACACCTGCATCGGGTGCAACCAGGCGTGCCTGGACCACATCTTCAAGAACAAGCGCTGCTCCTGCCTGGTCAACCCGAGGGCGTGCCACGAGACCGAGCTGGTGATCCGGCCGACGCCATCGCGCAAGCGGATCGCGGTCGTGGGGGCCGGCCCCGCGGGGCTCTCCGCGGCGTGCACGGCGGCCGAGCGCGGCCACTCGGTCACGCTCTTCGAGCGGGACTCCGTCATCGGCGGCCAGTTCAACATGGCGCGCATCATCCCGGGCAAGGAGGAGTTCTCCGAGACGCTGCGCTACTACGGCCGGCAGATCGAGCTCAACGGCGTCGACCTGAAGCTCGGCGTCGAGGCCGACGTCGACACGCTCGCGGGCTTCGACGAGGTCATCGTGGCCACGGGCGTGCTCCCGCGCGAGCTCTCCATCCCCGGGATCGACCACCCGAGCGTGCTCAGCTACATCGACGTCCTGCGCGGCGAGGCCGAGGTCGGCGAGCGCGTGGCGATCATCGGCGCGGGCGGCATCGGGTTCGACGTCGCGGAGTTCCTGGCGCACGGGGACCACGGACAGGTCGGCGTGGAGGAGTTCATGGACACGTGGGGCGTGGACATGACGCACTCGACGCGCGGCGGCCTCAAGCCGCCCGTGCCCCCCACACCCAGCCGCCTGATCACGATGTGCCAGCGCTCCCACGGCAAGCTCGGGGCGAACCTCGGGAAGACCACCGGCTGGATCCACCGCGCGAGCATGCAGCAGCTCAAGGTGGAGCTGCTGGGCGGGTGCTCCTACGAGAAGATCGACGACGCCGGCCTTCACCTCTGGATCGGAGATCGCCCCAGAGTCATCGCGGCGGACAACGTGATCATCTGCGCGGGTCAGATCCCCGAGCGCTCGCTCTTCGGACAGCTCGAAGCAGCCGGCGTCGCGCCCCACCTGATCGGCGGCGCCGACGAGGCCGCCGAGCTCGACGCCAAGCGCGCCATAGATCAGGGAACTCGCCTCGCGGCCTCCCTCTGAACCTCACCGCGGAAACCTCATGCCCTACAAGTGGGACGACATCCAGGTCTTCGCGACCATCGCGAGCGAGGGGAACATGACGCGGGCCGCCGAGGCGCTCGGGGTCACGCAGGCGACGGTCTCACGCCGCCTGGGCGCGCTCGAGGACTGTCTCTTATA
>CAJXPN010001188.1 GCA_913058025.1 uncultured Myxococcales bacterium
TACGATATTTCTGCCTGTCTCGTGGGCTCGGAGATGTGTATAAGAGACAGCGTCTCCAGCGCGGCGTACGCCTCGCGCACGCAGCCCTCCTCGGCGTTCTCCAGTGCGATCTCGAGCAGCGGGCGCGGCGGCCTGATCGCTGGCGCGGACACCGGCGAGATCGCCTCGGCTCCGTGGCGGCGCGCCATCTCGACGGTCAACCGGGCGTGCTCGACCTCGTCGGCGAGCGCGGCGACGCAGCCCTCGACGAGCTCGCGCGGCGCGCCGTGGTGGGCGAGCTCCGCGGCGAGCAGCGAGAACGCGTGCACTGCCGCCATCTCCGCGAACGCGATGTGCGCCCAGGCTCGCCCGAGCGGTTCGCCACCGACCCTCGCCTCCTCGCTCATCCCCTCGAACCGGCGCCCCGCCGGGTGGCACACCTCCATCGACCCCACGCACTCGAGCGTATTGCGATACTCGGGGTCCTCGTAGTCCGAGACGACGCACTCATCGAAGCTGTTGCCGAGCACGCTGCTACACAGCAGCATGCACATCTCGGATGAGACTCGCCCCTCGGGCGCCTCGACGGTCGCGAGCAGGAGCTCACGCGCCCTCGTGTTCAGCGCCACCACAGCGAGCGTGTCGTCTTGCGCGCGTATCGCCTGCGCGTCGTTCCCGTACAACGCCTCGAGCGCCTCGGCCGGGCTCGCCCCGGGGTTGTCGCGCTCGAACTCGCTCAACGCGCTGTCGAACGCAGCGTTGAACGCGTCGTCCTCATCGCTGATCAGAGCCGACTCTCCGAAACGCTCGGTCGAGCAGGAGGGACCTCGGTAGCGCTCGTCTGGGCCACGGTCCGAGGACATGACCGTGCACGAGGTGAGCCCGACGGCGCTGGTCAGGAGCTGGCCGACGATGAGGGGGAACAGGGTCTTCAACTTCATGTGCGCTCCATGAGAAAGGCGTGTGCAAGGCGTACTCGGGTACGTCCTACACACGCCACTCTATCGAAATGGATTCATGAAGAGGAGGCGCCTCAGCGCGACGCGATCGCCTTGTAACCGAGCGCGTAGAACTTCATCTTCTTGACCATCGAGGCCAGGCCGTTCGCGCGGTTCATCGTGAGGTTCTCGGTGAGGCCGAGCTTGGTGATGAAGTCGGGCGAGGTCGAGATGATCGCGTCCGGGGAGTGCCCGGAGTAGGCGCGCACGAGCATGGCGACGAGGCCACGGACGATGGCGGCCTCGGACTCGGCCCAGAAGTGTACGGTGCCGTCGTCAGAGAGCTCGCCGTGGAGGTACACGGTGTTCTGGCACCCCTTGACGATGTTCTCGTCGAGGCGGTGCTCCTCGGGGAACGGCTCGAGCGCGCGGCCGATCTCGATGATCCTGCGGTAGCGGTCTCGCCAGTCGTTCATGCCGTCGAACTCGGCGATGAGTTCGGCCTGTGTCTGCTGGATGCTCAACGTGGGACTCCTGGGGGCGGTCAGACCGTCACGACCTCGATGTCGGGGTCGATCTCCATCTGGATGAGGTTCTCGATGGCCATGAGCGTACCCGTCAGCGAGGCGGGGCACGTGCCACACGCGCCCTGGTATCGGATCATCAGCCTGTTGTCGACGAACGCGACGATCTCGAGGCCGCCGCCGTCGCTCGCGAGGAACGGCATGATGTGCTCGTCGACGATGCTGCGGATCATCGGCAGCCTGTGGTCGTCCAGGCCGACGCCGGCCTCGGCGCCTTCGTACTGCTGGGCGACGGAGACCGACGGGTCGATGAGCGCGTCGGCGGGCTCGGCGGCGCGGATCGGGTCTGCGATCGAGCGCAGGAGCTGGGGCCAGTCCGAGGTCCCGTCCTGCGTGATCGTGATCCAGCGGTCGGCGAAGAACACCGAGAGCACGGAGTCGATGGCGAGCAGGTGTTGGGCGAGCGGCACGCCGTTGGCCGAGTCGTGGGTGTCGAACGAACGGGTCACCCCCATCGGGGTGATGGAGTCCTTGAGGACGAACTTCACCGCGTTCGGGTTCGGAGTGTATTCGATCTCTGCGATCTTCATGGTCTTCTGGCTCCTCGTCGTGTGCTCAACCGAGCAGGTCGACGGCGATTTTAAGTCCCTCGATGAACCTGTCGATGTCCTTCGAGGAGCTGTAGCAGGCGAACGAGGCGCGCGCGGTCCCGGGGCTGTCTCTTATACACATCTCCGAGCCCACGAGACA
>CAJXPN010001189.1 GCA_913058025.1 uncultured Myxococcales bacterium
CCCGAGCACCATGGACGATCAGGAGTTCCGCCAGCGCGCCCACCAGCTCTCCGACTGGATGGCCGAGTACATCGAGACGGTCGGTTCGCGCCGCATCGTGCCCGACGTCGCCCCCGGCGCGCTGCGCGCGGCGTTGCCCGCGAGCGCGCCCGAACACCCCGAGTCGTTCGACGACATCTTCGCGGCGTTCCAGGACACGATCGTCCCCGGCATGACCCACTGGAACCACCCCGGCTGGTTCGGCTACTTCCCGGCCAACCACTCGCCGCCCTCGATCCTGGCCGAGATGCTCGTCGCCGCGATGGGCGCGCAGTGCATGTCCTGGCAGACCTCGCCCGCGGCGACCGAGCTCGAGCAGGTCGTCATGCGGTGGCTGGGCGAGCTGCTCGGCCTCGGCGGCGTGTTCACCGGCGTCATCCAGGACACCGCGTCGACGTCGACCTTCTCGGCGATCGTGTCCGCCCGCGAGCGCGCGCTCAACGCGCTCGAGGTCGACGGAGACCCTCGCCTGCGCGGCGCCGCCATGGGCTCCTTCACGCTCTACGTGTCCAGCGAGGCGCACTCGTCGGTCCTCAAGGGCGCCCGAATGGCCGGCTTCTGCGACGCGCAGGTCCGCCAGGTCCCGCTCCAGGCGGTGGCTCCTGGCGAACTCGACGGCCGCAGCCTCGACCCCGCCGCGCTCGACGAGATGATCGCCAGCGACCTCGCCAGCGGATGGCGGCCGCTGTTCGTCACCGCGACGGTCGGGACGACCTCGACCACCGGCGTCGACCCCGTGCGCGCGATCTCCGAGGTCTGCCAGGCGCGCGGCCTGTGGCTCCACGTCGACGCCGCTTACGCCGGCGCCTGCGCGCTGCTCGACGAGTGCCGCCCGCACTTCGACGGCTGGGAGCTCGCCGACTCCGTCGTCGTCAACCCGCACAAGTGGCTCTTCGTGAACTTCGACTGCTCGGCCTACTTCGTGCGCGAGCCCCGCGACCTGCTCGCGGCGTTCTCCATGACGCCCGAGTACCTGCGCACCGCGCACGACGACGAGGTCGTGAACTTCCGCGACTGGGGCCCTCAGCTCGGCCGCCGCTTCCGCGCGCTCAAGCTCTGGTTCGTCCTGCGCGCGTACGGCGCCGAGGGCGTCCGCGCGCTCCTGCGCGAGCACAACCGGATGGCCGCCGAGCTCGCCGATTGGGTCGACGCGCACCCCACGCTTCGCCGCGTCGCGCCGACGCCGTTCGCGCTCGTGTGCTTCCGCTGGGCGCCTGAGGGCGCCTCGGACGCCGACGCCGACACACTCAACGAAGAGCTGATGCGCCGCGTGAACGCACGCGGCGACGTCTTCATGACCCACACGCGCGTCGACGGGCGCTACACTCTGCGGATGTCCGTGGGGCAGTGGCGCACCGGTGACGAGGACGTCGCGCGCGCGCGACGCCACCTCGACGACGTCCTCTCAGACCTGGAGGTCTCGCGATGAGCGGTGACATTCTCATGACCATCGAGGGGGTCTCGAAGTCCTTCGGCGCCGACCCCCTCTTCTCCGACCTCCGCTTCGCGCTCTCCATGGGCGAGCGCGTGGGCCTGATCGGCGCCAACGGCGCGGGCAAGTCCACGATGCTGCGCATCCTCTCCGAGTTGGAGGTCCCCGACTCGGGAGAGGTCGTGCGTCGGCGCGGCGTGCGCGTGGAGTACCTCCCGCAGCAGCCCGAGTTCGATCCAGAGCACACCGCCGCCGAGGCCGTGCTCGCCAACGGGCCGCCCGAGTTCGAGATCGCGCGCGCCTACGAGCTCGCCTGCGCCGCGCTCACGCGCGGTGAAGAGGGCGCCATCGAGCGCGTCACCGAGTGCTCGGCCAGGATGGACCACGCGGGCGCGTGGGGCATCGAGGGCGAGTCGAAGGCGCTGCTCGGGATGCTCGGCGTGAAGGACCCGAGCAAGCTCATCGGTGAGATGTCGGGTGGTCAGCGCAAGCGCGTCGCGCTCGCCCGCGCGATGCTGCGCCCCTCGGACCTGCTCATCCTGGACGAGCCCACCAACCACCTCGACGTCGACACGATCACCTGGCTCGAGGAGTACCTCTCGAGCCGGCGCGGCGCGCTCCTGCTCGTCACCCATGATCGGTACTTCCTCGACCGCGTCACCCAGGTCCTGTCTCTTATACACATCTGACGCTGCCGACGATCTACTCTGTGTAGA
>CAJXPN010001190.1 GCA_913058025.1 uncultured Myxococcales bacterium
TCGCTCGGCTCGACCGAAGGGAGAGCTGTGCGAGCGATGCGCAGCCAAGAACAAGAGTGATGCGCAGCCAGCGAAAGAGAGACGCGACCTTCTCCGATCGGTCCTTGACGTGACTTGCCCTTCCTCTTATCTTCTCACGCCTTTCCCGCCTCAACCCTGCGATGGGTAAACGGACGGGAAATGGAAGAAAAGGGTTATTAGAGCGCTCGCGTGACGGCACCTCCGACATGTCGGGCATGGAATGAGAAGATACGAAGTTCATCAGGAGCGAAGCGATGCACGCAGTCATCAAGACCGGCGGTAAGCAGTACCGGGTCAAATCCGGTGACGTGCTGAAGATTGAGAAGCTCGACGGCTCCGAAGGCGATCAGATCGTCTTCGAGCACGTGCTCTCTGTGGGTGAAGGCGAGGACCTCAAGGTCGGCGCCCCCACGATCGACGGCGCCAAGGTCAAGGCCGACATCCTCGAGCAGGGCCGCCTGCGCAAGGTCATCGTCTTCAAGAAGCGCCGCCGCAAGGGCTACCAGGTCAAGCGTGGCCACCGTCAGCACTTCACGCGCGTCAAGATCACCGACATCGAGGGCTGAACTCACCTCACGGTGATGTGACGTCGCTCACAACCTCACGGAGGCCATCATGGCTCATAAGAAAGGTCAGGGCAGCTCGCGCAACGGTCGCGATTCGAACCCTCAGTACCGCGGCGTGAAGCGCTTCGGCGGTCAGAACGTGTCCGCAGGCAGCATCCTCGTGCGCCAGCTCGGCACCAAGTTCCACCCCGGCCGCAACGTCGGCCTCGGGCGCGACTACACGCTCTTCGCCCTCGTGGACGGCGTCGTGGCGTTCGACACCAAGGGCGGCGGAAAGAAGTTCGTCTCCGTCGATCCCATCGAGGCCGCCGCCGAGTGAGCGACCCCCTCTCCTCACAGAGAGGCCCGCTCACACGGACGCGTCGAGGCCTGCCGACTCATCGTCGGCTCGCCTCATGACCTCACGCTCGCGCCGGGCCCACATCGTGGGACCGGCGCTTCTTTTTTTGACTCCATGCTCACAGGAGCACTCCATGTTCGTCGACGAAGCAGAATTCGAGGCCCGCGCCGGCAAGGGCGGCGACGGAATGTCCTCCTTCCGACGCGAGAAGTTCGTCCCCCTCGGTGGACCCAACGGTGGCAACGGCGGCAAGGGTGGTGACATCATCCTCGTCGCCACCCGTAACTCGCACACCTTGCTCGACTTCCGATTCCAGCGTCACATCCGCTCGGATGACGGCAACGGCGGCGGCAGCGCGAACAAGACCGGGCGCAACGGCAAGGACCTCATCTGCCCTGTACCGCTGGGCACCCTCGTCTACGACGCGGAGACCAACGAACTCCTCGCCGACATGACCGACGACGGCCAGCAGTTCTTCGCGGCCCGCGGTGGCGACGGCGGCAGGGGAAACCAGGGGTTCCAGACCTCCCGCAACCGATCCCCCAAGAAGTGCACGCCGGGATACCCTGGCGAGCAACGCAGCATTCGGCTCGAGCTCAAGCTCCTCGCAGACGTCGGCCTCGTGGGCTTCCCCTCCGTGGGCAAGTCCACCATCATCGCCGCGATCTCGAACGCGCGGCCAAAGATCGCCGCCTACCCCTTCACCACGCTCACGCCCAACCTCGGCGTGGTCCGGTGGCGCGGTGAGGCGGAGTACGTGCTCGCCGACATCCCAGGGCTCATCGAGGGCGCGCACAAGGGGGAAGGACTGGGACACCAGTTCCTCCGTCACGTCGAGCGCTGCGGCCTCATCGTCCACGTCCTCGAGGTCACCCACGAGATCGAAGGACAGGAGTCGGGTAGAGATCCCATCCGTGACTACGAGATCATCCAAAACGAACTCGAGCAGTTCGACGCGGACATCGCCAGCCGCCCCCAGGTCGTCGCTCTGAACAAGATCGACACCGACTTCGCCAAGGAGCGAGTCGACGAGATCCGGGCACACTTCGAGGGCCTCGGGCTGGACTTCTACACATTCAGCGCGGCCACGCGTGAGGGCCTCGAGGAGTTCCGCGACTCCATCGGGGAGCGGATCGCCAGGACCGGCCGCAGCGGCCGCCAGCTCGAATGGTGGGAGCGTCAGGACGTGGTGTCACTGCCCTCGGACCTGTCTCTTATACACATCTCCGAGCCCACGAGACAGGCAGAAATCTCGT
>CAJXPN010001191.1 GCA_913058025.1 uncultured Myxococcales bacterium
AGATTTCTGCCTGTCTCGTGGGCTCGGAGATGTGTATAAGAGACAGGCCGGGGAGTGGACGACGCCCGAGGACGCGCTCGCGAGGCACGCGCGCGCCGAGGTCCTGCTGGCGACGCCCGCGGTCGCGATGCTTCGCGAGCTCGAGGCAGGAGGGCTCACGCGCGCGCGGCGCTGCGATCAGGTCGAGTTCGAGGACACGCTGTCGCGCTGGGCGCTCCCCGGGGGTCTGTACGGCGTGGCGCTCAGGAGCCCGACGATCCCGCCAGCGACGCACACCAACTGCTACATGGTCGGCGGCGAGCGGTTCGTGATCGTGGACCCCGGGAGCGCGTACGAGGATCAGCTCGAGGTGCTGTTCGAGGCGATCGACGCGAGGATCGAGCGCGGCGACGCGTTCGTGGGCGTCCTGCTGACGCACCACCACGTGGACCACGTCTCGGGGCTCGAGGCGGTGGTCGCGCGCTACCGCAAGAGCTGCGAGCTCGAGGTGATGGCGCACGCGGAGACGGCGCGTCTGGTGGCGGAGTCGAACATGGGGTCGGTGGACCGGGAGCTCCAGGACGGGGAGGAGGTCGAGCTGGGGGAGGACACGCTCGAGTGCGTGCTCACGCCGGGGCACGCGCCCGGTCACCTGACGTTCTGGCACCAGCGCACGGGGCTGGCGCTGTCGGGGGACGTGGTCGCGTCGTGGGGGACGATCGTGGTGGCGCCGCCGGACGGGCACATGGGCGACTACCTGGCGAGCCTGGAGCGGCTGCGCGCGAGGGGGCCGCGCGCGCTGCTCCCGGCGCACGGGTTCGTGATCGCCGACGCGCAGGGCAAGCTCGAGGAGTACGCGGCGCACAGGATGGCGCGCGAGCAGAAGGTCCGCGAGGCGCTGGGCGCGCGCGAGGGCTGGTGCGAGGCGAGCGACCTGGTGGAGCAGGTCTACGCGGACGCGCCCCGATCGATCTGGCCGATCGCGGCGTTCAGCCTGTGGGCGCACCTGGAGCATCTGGCCGAGCTGGGCGAGGCCGAGCGGGACGGCGTGGCCTTCAGGCGCGCGCGATGAGGATCTGCCCGAGCTGCCTGCGCTCACCCGGGGTGAGCTCGAGGACCTGCGTCCTGCCAGCCTCGTAGCTCGCGAAGACGAGCCGCCCGTTGAGGTAGACCTTCACGTCCTCGTGGGCCGCGGTCGCGTGGACCTTGGCGATGGCGTGCATAGCGCGGACCATGTCCTTGAACTTCGATATCTTCATGAGATTGCTCCTCTTCCTGCCTTCACGGGTGTCTGCACTCCATCAAGAGCACGAGGCATGCCAACACCTTGATGCGGCGTGTGTCCGATGAGTCGCGCGCGGTTCGTGTCTTCGTGCAGCGAGCCACGCTGCGGTTTGCGCCGTCGCGAGAGGGCTCGTCGGCGAGGGCGTTCGTTTGCGAACGCGCCGTGTCGACTCAGATTTCTGAGTCGACACGGCATTTTATTCACACTGAGTGGTGGTGGTGGGAAGGTCATCCCAGTGAACGTGCGGGTCTGCGACATGGTACGCGGCTTGCTCAGTGGGTCTGGCACGAAGACGACACCGAGGCTCGAGCGATCGAGCCCAAGACGAGGAGCCCCGAGATGAAGAAGAGCGTGATGTTGGCGATCTGTGTGGCGGGATTGAGCGTGACGTTCGCGACGTCCGCGTTCGCCGAGTCCGAATGCACCACCAACGCAGACTGCGAGGGCGGCTGGGAGTGCGAGGAGATCGGCGGCTACGAGACGTGCTCGGCGACGACGGACGGCGAGGAGCCGGTGTGCGAGTCGACCTCGGAGTTCGCGTGCGTGCCGCCTCCCCCTCCCATGTGTGACCCGGCGCAGAGCTCGTCGGACTGCGGCGGCGACGATGTGTGCGTGACGTTCACGTACGAGTCGTGCACCTCGACGGGCGGGGGCTCGGTCGATCCCTCGAACGGCGACGGGAGCACGGGCTCGGGTGGGGACGACGAGCCGCCCCGATGCGACACGGGGGAGCCTGATGGCGGCGACGGAGAGCGCTGCGACGGCGGGGATCCGTCCGACGAGACCTCCTGCGACGAGCAGACCGAGTCGTACTGCGTGCCCCCCTACATCGCGCCGTGCTCGGCGGACGCGGACTGCGGGTCTGGCTTCACGTGCGAGGACGTGGTCGTGTGCGAGCCGTGCGCGGCTGTCTCTTATA
>CAJXPN010001192.1 GCA_913058025.1 uncultured Myxococcales bacterium
ACTGCTTCCGGCTCGCGCGCAGCGCGAGCCCCGCCCCGAAACAAACTCTCCGCCCTCTCGGACGCTCCCAAACCGCCCCGCACCACACTCTCCGCCGAAACGAACGCGCCCAACCTGCCCCGCCCCACACTCTCCGCCCAACCGGACGCTCCCAAACTCAAAAAGAGAACCCGCGCGCCCTCGAAGGGGCGCGCGGGTCCTGAACGATCACCCGACCTCACGGCCGGTGCGTCACGTGGCTCAGGCGACGAACTCGAAGAGTCCGGCCGCGCCCATGCCGCCGCCGATGCACATCGAGACGACGCCGTAGCGGCCGCCGGTCTTCTCGAGCGAGCGGAGCAGGGTGCCGGCCATGCGGGTGCCGGAGACGCCCAGCGGGTGGCCCACGGAGATGGCGCCGCCGTGGATGTTGAGCTTCTCGTCGGGCACGCCGAGCTCACGCTGGCAGTAGACCGCCTGCGCGGCGAACGCCTCGTTGATCTCGAAGAGATCGATGTCGTCGACGGTGAGGTCGTGCTTGGCGAGCAGCTTGCGGATCGCGGGGACGGGGCCGATGCCCATGATCTCGGGCGGGACGCCGGCGACCTGGAAGCCGCGGTAGTAGCCCATGATCTTGAGGCCGCGCTTGTCGGCCTCTTCCTTGGTCATCAGCACGACGGCGGCGGCGCCGTCGGTCAGCGGTGACGCGTTGCCCGCGGTCACGGTGCCCTTCGGGTTGAACACGGGGCGAAGCCTCGCGAGCGCCTCGAGCGTCGTGGTGGGGCGAGGGTTCTCGTCGGTGTCGACGGTGATCTTCTCGCTCACGCCGGACGCGGTCACGACCTCGGTCTCGATGGGGACGATCTCGCCGGCGAGGAAGCCGGACTTCATCGCGGCCACGGACTTGGCGTGCGAGGCGTTGGCGAAGGCGTCCTGGTCCTCACGGGAGATCTCGAACTTCTTGGCGACGTTCTCGGCCGTGGTGCCCATCGGGGTGTAGATCTCGGGGTGCGTCGCCATGGCGTCGGGCGCCGCGGACGGGTTGAACCCCCCCATGGGCACGAGCGACATGGTCTCGGTGCCGCCGGCGATCGCGATGTCGATCGCGCCGACCATGATGCGCTCGGCCGCCTGCGAGATCGTCTGGAGGCCAGACGAGCAGAAGCGGTTGACGGTCACGGCGGGGACGGAGTCGGGCAGGCCGGCCATCAGCGCGGCGACGCGCGCGACGTTCATTCCCTGCGACGCCTCGGGCATCGCGCACCCGAAGATCACGTCCTCGATCTCCTCACCCTTGACGCCAGGGGCGCGCTCGAGCGCGGCCTTGATGACGTGGGCGCCCATCGTGTCGGGGCGGGTGTTGCGCAGGCTCCCCTTGGGAGCGCGCCCGAACGCGGTTCGCGCGTACGAGACGATGACGACTTCTCGGTTGCTCATGATTCTTCCTCTCTATCATTGCTGAGCCCGGCCCGCTCACGGGTGGCTCGTGTTCATGCGCTCTCACTGCTCTCGCGCGCGTGAGGGACGCTCGGGTCCCTCACGCGCGTCCGTCATCAGTTCCGCAGCGGCTTGTTCTTCATCGCCATGTGGAGCATGCGATCCTGGGTCTTCTCCTCGCCACACAGCGACATGAACGCCTCGCGCTCGAGGTCGAGCAGATCCTGCTCGCTCGTGAGCACGCGCTGGGCGGTGTTGCCGCCGGTGAGCACGGTCGCGAGCTTCTGACCGATGAGGCGGTCGTGGGCGCTGATCTGGTTGTTCTCGGCCATCGAGTACAACATCATGTCGATCGTGGCGTAGCCGTCACGGCCCGGGAGGCGGAACGTGGCGGGGCGAGGCGCGGTGAAGCCGGAGGCGGCCATGCCGAGCACGCGCTGCTTGGCCTTGTAGAGGACGTGCTGGCGGCCCAGGGACACGATCGCGTCCTGGGTGAGGAAGCCGCACTCCTTGGCCTGCTCGGCGCTCTCGGCGACCTTGGCCATTCCCGTGGTCAGGAAGATCTTCTTGATGAAGGGGAACGCGTCGAAGTCGGCGTCTCCCGCGTGCATCCCGAAGACGTTACGCATGAGCTGGAGGTTGCCGCCGCCGCCCGGGATCAGGCCGACGCCGAACTCCACGAGCCCGATGTAGAGCTCACCGGCCGCCACGACGGCGTTCGCGCCCATCGTGACCTGTCTCTTATACACATCTCCGAGCCCACGAG
>CAJXPN010001193.1 GCA_913058025.1 uncultured Myxococcales bacterium
GTGGGCTCGGAGATGTGTATAAGAGACAGACATCAGCCTGCTCGAGGACGAGCTGACCGGGCGCGTGCTCGGTGCGTTCGACAGGCGCGCCGAGCTGTTCGAGTCGAGCGTGTTCGAGCGGAACCCGGAGCTCGAGGCGGTGGGCTTCGACCTCGAGATCACGGCGCGCGACTCCTTCAAGGTCAAGAACCAGATCGACCGCTTCCTGCTCGACATGGAGCTGCGCATGGCGCTGCGCCTGTCCCAGACGTTGGGGAACCCGCGCCTGGTCGGGGACATCGAGGTCGTGGACGGGGACGTGGTCTTCCAGGGGGAGCAGTTCGAGGTCAGGGATGGGCTGGTGCGCTTCGACGGGCCGATCGACGACCCGTTCGTGGACGTGGCGGCGGCGGCAGATATCCGCAACGCGTGCGACGCGATCGCCGACGACGAGAACGCCGAGCCGCTCGTGGGCGTGACCTCGGCGATCGAGGAGCAGGACTCGACGACCTACCACATCACGCTGACGGTGCGTGGGCGAACGGATCAGCTCGCGCTGCTCTACGAGTCGACGCCGTACGCCGACCAGCGCGACGTGATCAGCCTGCTGCTCACGGGGTGCACGGTCGATCTGCTGACGGCGTCGAGCGCGTCCCAGCCCACGCTCGAGATCGCGCTGGGGCCGCTGATCGGCCGGCTCGAGCGCGAGGTTCAGGACGTGGTCGAGGTCGAGGAGTTCACGATCATCCCGGGCGTAGAGCGCACGGAGCTCAGGATCTCGGACAACCTCACCCGGCGCCTCAGTTGGGACTTCCAACTCGACACGGGCTTCAGCGACAACGTAGGAAGCGGTCAGACCGCGCAGCTCGAGTACAAGCTGACCGACCGCCTCGCGGCCGAGGTCTCGGAGTCCTCGCGCTCGGCGAGCGCGAACACCACGGGCAGCTTCACCGTCGACATCAAGCTCAAGTACAGGATCTTTCTGGATTGAAGCGCCTCCTGCCACATTGCGGTTGCTCGAGGGCGGCGCGCGCGCTCGCGTCATGGCTGGCCATGTCGTTGGCGTGGTGCGTGGCGTCGTGGGCGTGCGCGGGGACGGCGTGGGCGCAGGGGTCGCCGTCGCTGGCGGTTCAGGAGGCGCGCGGCGCGCTCACGGGCGCCACGGGCGCGGCGATGAAGGCGGCGCGCAAGAGCGTGAGCCCGATCAAGATCGCCTCGAAGGTGCTCGAGGACGCCGCGCAGGAGGCGTCGCTGGCGGGGCGCGTGATCTCGGGCGTCGAGCTCGTGTGCACTCTGCCTCAGTGTGAGAGCCCGACGGTCTCGGACACGCTGCGCGACCTCTCGGGGCTCTACCTCGGGCAGCGCTACACGCGCGGCGCGCTCAAGCGCGCGCGCGAGCGCCTGACCAAGACCGGCTTCTTCTCCTTCGTCCGCGCCGAGGCCGAGCGCGACGGCGAGCGCGTCCAGGTGCGCCTGTTCGCCCAGGGCGCCGTGCTCATCCGCGACATCCGCTTCGTGGGCGTGGACCCTCCGCCGTTCCGCGACGACCTCAATAAGCTGCTGATCTACCGGGAGGGTCAGATCTGGCGAGACGACCCGAGCAGGGAGAAGGTCCAGCGCGCCTCGCTCGAGGCGCTCTTCGAGAAGGACGGGTACTTCAACACGATCGTGGAGATCAAGACGGTCAACCCACCAGACGCGCCGAACGTGGTGGACCTCGAGTTCGTGATCAACAAGGGGCCGATGACGCGTGTGTGTGGTGTGGGCCTGAGAGGCCTGGGCGCGATGACGTACTCCGAGGCGCGCGACCTCGCGCTCTCGGAGAGCTCGCTCGTGGTGCGGCGCGCGGACGCGCTCTTGCCGGGCGCCGTGCTCGAGTTCTTCAGCGAGCCCGCCTACACGAGCCGGACGCTGCGCGTGGGCTCGGACGCGCTGATGACCGAGTACAGGAAGAGGGGGTACTTCCAGGCGCGCGTCGTGAGCCGAAACGTCGACCTGAGCAACCCGGGCTGCGCCCAGATCGCCTTCGACGTCTCGGAGGGGCCTCGCTGGAAGACGAACTTCGAGGGGAACACCGCGATCGGCGACGAGACCCTCCGGCTGGCGCTCCCGTTCTACGAGACCGGCTACGTCGACTCCGAGGCGGTGCGTGTCCTGTCTCTTATACACATCTCCGAGCCCACGAGACAGGCAGAAATCTCG
>CAJXPN010001194.1 GCA_913058025.1 uncultured Myxococcales bacterium
CGAGATTTCTGCCTGTCTCGTGGGCTCGGAGATGTGTATAAGAGACAGCGCCACACGATGTCGTTGACGGTCTCGTCGGTGTACTTCATCGACACGCCGAGGTCGCCCGAGGCGACCTGGAGCACGTACGCCGGGAGCTGGGTCTCGGCGGCGCCAGACAAGCTCGTCGTGAACGCCACCGGGCCGACCGTGGTCACCGGGTACTCCTGGGCGAACCGCGCGAGCTCCTCGGCGCGCGGCGTCCCCTCCTGCGCGGGCGTCCAGACCGGGACCACAGGTCGGTCCAGGTCGTATTGCGCGCGCAAGTTCTTCAGGATCCGCGGCGGCAGCGGCTTCTCACGGTCGAACGGGCCACCGGGCGCCGCCCGCAACACGAAGAACGAGGTCACGATCACCGCGAGCAGCACCGGGACGCCCCAGAGCAGCCGGAGCGCCACGAACTTGAGCGAGACTCTGCCCGACAGGCTCATGCCGTCCTCCAGCGCGTCGGACCAAGGAACACGTCGCCCATCGCGTTGAACGTGAGGCCCTGGATGTCGGGCCGCCGCAGGACGTTCTGCGCCGCGACGTACACGGGCGCGATGGCCGCCTGCTCGGCGACCAGGATGCGCTGGGCCTTCGTGTACAGCTCGAGCCGCTCGGCCCGGTCGTCGGTGCGTACGGCGGCGTCGACGAGCCTGTCGTACTCGGGCTCGGCGAAGCCGAGCGCGTTGTTCCCCGAGCTCGAGGTGAACAGGCTCATGAAGTTCTCCGGGTCCGGGAAGTCGGCGACCCAGCGCGCCAGGTGCATGGGCGGCGGCGCGTCCCCGTCGATCTCCTGGAAGAAGACCTTCTGATCGCGCACCTGGATCTTCACGTCGACCCCGAGCTCCCTGCTCCATTGCTGCTGGAGGTTCTCGGCGAACAGCCTCCAGTCGTCGCCCGCGCGGAAGAGCAGCGTCGTCTCCGGGAACCCCTCGCCGCCCGCGAAGCCGGCGGCCGCGAGCGCGTCGCGCGCCGCGCCCGGGTCGTAGCCCACGCCCGACTCCGGCGCGTGGCCGAACATCCCCGGCGGCAGCCAGCACCCCGTCGGGAGCTCTCCGCCGCGCAGCACGGCAGGGAACTCGTCTCGCTTGATCGCCTTCGATAGCGCCGCGCGCACGCGCGGGTCCTTCAGGCCCGGCGCCTTCGTGTTGAACCCGACGTAGCGGACCTCGAGCTTGGGGCCGTTGTAGTAGGCGGGGTCCCCGGACATGTGCGGGATCGCCAGCGGCAGCATGTCCAGGACCACGTCGAGGTGGCCCGACACGAACAGGTTGAGCGCCGTCGACTTCTCCGAGATCTGGTACAGCTCGACCCGGTCCATCCCCACGTCGCCCAGCGTGTAGTGCGGGTTGGGCGTGAGCACCATCCTGTAGTCGGGCTCGTGGCTGGCCATGACGAAGGGCCCAGAGCACACGAGGTTCTCGGGCGCGGTGAACCTTGGCCCGTACCGTTCGATCAGGTCGAGCCGTATCGGGTACGTGACCATGAAGCTGGGGATGTGCGGGAAGTAGGGCGCAGGGCGCCGCAGCTCCACACGCAGCGTGCGCGCGTCCAGCGCGCGCACGCCCACCGCCTCGGCCTCACCCTTGCCCGAGTTGTAGGCCTCCGCGCCCACCACGTCGAAGAGGAAGTAGGCGTACTCGGCGGCGGTCTCCGGGTTCAGCAGCCGCAGCCACGAGTCGACGAACTGCTGCGCCACGATCGGCGCGCCGTCGCTCCACTCGATCCCCTCGCGCAGCGTGAACGTCACCGACGCGTAGTCGTCCCCGAACGCCCACGACTCGGCGAGCGCGGGCTGGGTGCTCAGCTCCCCGTCGTGCCGGGTGAGGCCCTCGTGGAGCTGGGCGAGCGCGAGCGAGCTGATCGCGTCGGTCGCGCGGTTGGGGTCCAGCGTCGCGGGCTGGCCTGGCAGCGCGACGCGCAGCGAACGGCGCCCCGAGCGTCGCCCGCATCCGAGCGTCGCGCTCGCGCCTCCCCACGCCAACAGCTTGAGCAGCGTTCGTCTGTCCATGAGTCCTCTCTTCGTCGCGTGAGAGCATGCGCCGCTCGGAGGGCAGGCGCAAGCGGGTCACGGGCTTTGGTGGTTGGGGTGCGGGCTGGGGGTGGGACTGTCTCTTATACACATCTCCGAGCCCACGAGACAGGCAGAAATCTCGT
>CAJXPN010001195.1 GCA_913058025.1 uncultured Myxococcales bacterium
GCCAACGCCACCAGCGCCACGAGGGCGCTCACGCCCACGCGGCGCGTCGACGAGGCCACGCTCAGCTCCGCCGACATCGAGTCGAGCGCGCGTGAGAGCCTGCGCTGATCGTATTCGAGGTTGAGCGCGGGCATCAACACCATCATGTACGCGCACACGCACCACGAGAAGAACGACACCAGCGCGAGGAACGACCTCGCCGCCTGCGGGCTCTCCGGGAAGTTCACGCTCAGCGCCGCCGCCACCCCCACGTCCTGGAACACCGCGTACGCGGGCGCGGCGAGGATCACGAGCAGCGCCACGGCGCGCGTCGCGATCACGCGGCGCACGAGCACGCTCGCCTCTTCGTCCTCCTCGAGCGACTCGATCGGCTGCGCCACGAGCTGCTCCCGCGCGCCCGCGCTCGCCACCGCCAGGTACAGGCCGAGCATCGCGCCCACCCTCGCCAGGCTCCACCCCTCGAGCAACAGCGCGCGCTCCTCCCCTGGCAACAGCACGAGGCCTGGCAAGAAGCCGATCGCGAACAGCCCCAGGAGCAGCACGGGTGAGCGCGTCACGAGCCCCACCACCGCGAACCCGAGCGGCGCGAGGTACGCGAGCACTGCGTGCGCTCGGGGCTCGGAGAAGTCGAGCTCGGTCAGCGCCGCGACGCCGAAGAGCTGCACCCACAGACCGGCCGCGAGCACACCGGTGATCGGCGCCCAGAGCGCCTCGGCGTGCGCGCCGAACCCGGGCGTGGGCTCGGCCTCGATCTGTTCGGCATCGGTCGACAATGCAACACTCTCGAGAAAACGAGGATGTGTGTAGATCGCGCGTCACCGCCCGCCTATTCCTCTCCCCTCACGTGTCCCACATCAGTCCTCGACGCGCCACTCCGAGAACAGCGCCGAGCCCGCCCTCACGTAGTCGATCCGGATCGTGTCCGAGCCGCCTATCACCTGCCACGCCGACATGTAGTCGTCGGGCGACTTCAGCCGCACGCCCATCAGGTGCGTGATCACGTCCCCGACCACGAGCGGCGGGCTCATCACGCCGCCAGCCTCCGGCGAGAACTCCGCGATCTCGAAGCCCACGAAGCCCCCCGAGTCGTCGCGTGAGGGCGTCACACGGACCTGGCCGAGCGCCCAGCCCGGGCCCCTCTTCAAGCCCTCCTGCACGTCCGCACGCTTGACCACGAGCTCGCCGCCCTCGGACAGTCCTCCCGCGGGCGGCGCAGGCGCCTCCGTGGCGGGGCGCTCGTCCTCGAGGATCTCCATCGAGTTGGGCATGTCGGGAGACTCCTGCGCCTCGGGAGGCGGCGAGAACATCACCGTCTGAGGGCCATTGTCCCTGGGCTTGGTGGTCGCGCAGCCGGTCGTCGCGCACGCGACGGCCGCCGCCGCCAGGAGGGTCATGATCGCTCGACGGTACATCGCTCTTCCTCTCGCTTGCGTTCAGAGCGCCCCGCTCGGGTGCGCGCTCCCACGTCCTTGTGTAATGTCGCGGGCGGTCGCGCCACGCGCGCTCCGCCCCCAACGAGTCGTACAACGGCCCTCGCCCCACGTCCAGATTTGCCCTCCCCCGGAGCCCCGCGGTGCATCGGATCGTCTTCGCCTTCTTCTTCCTCTCGGGCTTCTCCAGCCTCGTCTTCGAGATCCTGTGGGAGCGCATGCTCATGCAGGTCTTCGGCTCGACGACCTTCGCCATCTCCACGCTGCTCACCGCGTTCATGGCCGGGCTCGCGCTCGGCTCCGCGATCGGTGGGCGCGTCGCCGGGCGCCTCGAGCGCCCGCTGCTCGTCTACGGCCTGCTCGAGGGCGCCATCGGCCTCTACGCCCTGCTCGTGCCGCCCGCGCTCGCCGCGCTCCCGAGCGTCTACGGCGTCATCTTCGAGACCTTCCTCGAGGACTTCTACCTCTTCAGCCTCCTGCGCTTCGTCGCCGTGTTCTTCTTGCTCCTGCTCCCCACGACCATGATGGGCGCGTCGCTGCCCATCGTCAGCCAGTGGGTCGCCAGACACTCCAGCCGCTTCCAGGGGTCCGTCGGCCTGCTCTACGGCGTCAACACCTTCGGCGCCTGCGTCGGCACGCTCCTCGCCGGCTTCATCCTCCTGCCGCGCATGGGCCTCGCCACGACGAACCTCCTGTTCGCCTGTCTCTTATACACATCTGACGCTGCCGACGATCTACTCTGTGTAGATC
>CAJXPN010001196.1 GCA_913058025.1 uncultured Myxococcales bacterium
TGTGTATAAGAGACAGACCACACGCTGCCCACCGGCGGCACCGCGCGCAGCTTCGCGGGCTTGAGCGTCTTCAACTTCCTGCGCGTGCGCACGTGGATGCGCGTCGACGACCGCGCGGCCTCTCAGGGCCTCGTGCGTGACGCGATCGCGCTCGCGGAGATGGAGGGGCTCGAGGCGCACGCCGCGAGCGCGGCGAGGCGCCTCTCAGAAGGATGACTTCTCGCTCGAGGGCTCGGTGTAGGGCACCAGCACGGCGTACATCGTGCCCGAGCCGCCGCCCATCGCCGACTGGCTCGACGAGGAGAGCCCGATCGCCACGGCCTCACCGCCGAGCTCGCACGCCTTCGAGCGCACGATCTTCCTGTTGTCCTCCGAGAGAGGGTCCTGCTCGCCCGTATCGCTCACGTTCACGTAGCCCACGATCGTCCACTGCTTCTCGAGCGTGATCTGCGACAGGTCGATCTGGACGAACTCGAGCTCGCAGTCCGCGCCGCGCGCCGGCATCGCCTGCATCCGGGTGACGTTGACGCTTGGTCCGCACGCGCCGAGCGCGAGGACGGAGAGCGCGAGAACGCTGATGGTCTGAAGTCTACGTGTCATGTGCTTGCTCTTCGCTTGGGGTGGTCTGGATGTGGGCTGGACTCTGGCACATCACGTCTGCAGACACGAGCCATGACGCGCCGCTCATCGGGCGCCCTCACTCGGTCGCCGCGGGCCTCGGCCACGGGTTGATCTCGTCTGGCTCGGGCATCGGATCGATGATCTTGGCGTCGATCGTCTCGCGCCCCTCGAGCAGGCACCTCGAGATCCTGTGCATCCCATCGAGCACGCGGTGGTCCGCGCGCAAGATGATCGGATACGACAGGTCGGCGTCCATGATGCGTCGGCAGTGTTTGGTGATCTCACGGCACGTGGGCCGAGGGCCGCCCTCATGGAACCAGGTGACCTGGTCGACCGCGTCGATGTCCTCGATGGCGACCTGCGTCGTGGGTAGCCCCTCGCTGAGCGCCCAGAGCCTCTCGACGTACCAGACGCGCTGAACCCCATCGCCCGCCTCTCCATACATTCGCTTCTTTGTCGTCATGTGAGCCTCTATCCTTGGTGGTGTGTCTTCGGATTCGAACGCCGCGGCATCGTCAGTCGACGCCGCGGTGAGTCGTCCCCGTTGGTGTGCTCCCTCGGAGGTCGCTATGTTCTCCTGCCAGACACCCGACACGAGAGCCCGACGATGAGACCCGCGCCCATGTTTCGCCTGCTCGCGCTCTCCGCCGCGCTCTCCGCGCTGGCGTCGGGGTGCTCCAGGAACGCGACCATCATGCGACACGACGGGTGGCAGGTCGACGCCGAGATCACGCGCTCCACCGAGGCCTTCAT
Organism: uncultured Myxococcales bacterium; assembly: GCA_913058025.1. Taxonomy (GTDB): domain Bacteria; phylum Myxococcota_A; class Bradymonadia; order Bradymonadales; family Bradymonadaceae; genus CAJXPN01. Next base: position 1,375 of record CAJXPN010001196.1, read on the forward strand.
CTACGCGCAGCCGAGGGGCGCGCCGGAGCTGAAGATCGCCAGGCGCGACATCCGCGACCTGGACCACCCGGGCAACGTGATGGGTGTGATCGGCCTGTCTGTCATGGGCGCGTACGCTCTGAACCTGGGGCTGGGCGCGGTATTGCTCACGACCCGAGAGCCCGACAGCCGCCAGGCGGGCGCGATCGTGGCCCTCACGGGCGCCGTCGGGATGCTCGTCGGCTCCGGGTTCGCGTACTGGGGTTGGAGCCTCTGGGATCGCTCGGTGACCGCTGCGGGTGGCGAGGACTCCTGGCCGAGCGTCCAGCTCGCGCCTACGTTGCTCCTCGACGATGAGTCTGGCGCCGGGATCGGCGCGGGGCTACGCCTGACGTTCTGACGTGTAGAGGAGGACGACGTGATCGAGGTCTCTCAATTCGTGGCGCCCGAGGATGTGCTCGCGGTCAAGCGGCGCGTGCTCTTCGCGATGCTCGAGCGCGCCTGGATCTGGCCCAAGCACCCCCCGCGCGACGAGTGGCGTGAACTCGACCCTCGGATCGACCTCGTGTCGGTCGTCGCGCGTTCGGTCCAGCACGACCTCTCCCGTTACACTCCCGCGGAGTACCGCGAGGTGTTGCGCCAGGACACGCTGCTCGTCGACGGGGGGCCGACCCCCGACGTGCGCACCCGGACCCTCCAGGTCGAGGCCGCCGCAGGTGCGCTGCCTTCCAGGCTCTATCTCCCCGTAGACGCTGGTGAATCGCCGCTTCCTTTGCTCTGTCTCTTATACACATCTGACGCTGCCGACGATCTACTCTGTGTAGA
>CAJXPN010001197.1 GCA_913058025.1 uncultured Myxococcales bacterium
CGTTCCAGCGCGCGATCGTCCCCCCCATCGGGCCCGCCGCCTCCATCCCTGGCTGGCGCGCCCGCGCCCTCAAGAACATGTTCGCCAGCCTCCGCGTCTCGTCTCGGCCCAGCACGCCGTCGAGCCACACGCCGATGTCCGGCAACGCCACCATGAACACGCCCGTGCTCGGCACCCGGACCACGCCGAACTCGGCGAGCTCGCGGACCGCCGTGATCACGCGATCCCCTGGGATACCGAGCATCTTCGACAGCTCCCCCTGGGTCATCGGGTGCTGGGACACCGACAGCAGCGCCAACGCCCTCGTCGAGTCCTGCGACATCCCTCGCACCGCGCTCATCCGAGGCGCCTCCGTCCCCAGCACCTTCACGGCGCCCAGGTGCTCGGGGTTCCCCGTGTCCAGCTCCTGCCTCATGTGCTCGATGTTGTTCGTCGACATCAGCACCATCGCTGGCTGGTCCCCGATCGTCGCGATCAGATCGCGCAGCACGTCCAGCGAGAGCCTGTCGATGAACTCCACGCGATCCAGGATCATCACCAGCGTCGCGCGCTTACACAGGTCCTTGATGAGCGCCGCGGTGATGCTCACCAGGTCACGTCGCTTCTGCGCGTAGCCTACCTGGGGGCCCGGCGAGACCCCCCACACCCCGGCGAGGACCCCGCGCGCCTGCTCTTTCATCCCGAGCTCGGCGCACCGGCGCAACACCAACGCGTCGAGCCCCTCTCCACGCTCGACCGCATCCGGCAGGCTCATCCCCACCGTCAGCTTGAGCGCGTCCCCCAACGCTCCGAACGGTCTGTGCCTGTCGTCGCGCACGAGCTGCGCCGAGCTCGCCAGCGTGTTCCCGCGTAGCTTGAGCGCGTCCACGAGGCGGTCCGGCAGGTAGTCCCGCCCCGCGCCGAGCTGGCCGTACACGAGCACCGCCTTGCCTCTCCCCGCACGCGTCTCCGCGAAGTACTGCTCGAGCGCACCAGGCAACGACGCTTGCGCCGACTCTCCTGCCTTCTTTCCCATCACGAGCTGCTGGATCTTCTGCCTGGGCAGCGCGTCTCGAGTCGCGTCCTCGACCTCACTGTCGTCCTCGAACGACGACTTCGCCGCCTCAGGGACCTTGAAGTCGCTCAGGCTCACCTCCTCCATCCCGACCTCGTCGCCCATCCTCCCAGGGAAGAGCTCGTGATCGGAGCGTCGGAGCTCCTGGATGAACACCGCCAGGACGTTCGCGTCCGCCTGGATGTTGTTCCCGAAGATGTAGCCTACGAGCTCCTCGTAGACCTGGCCCGCGCTCGCCGCTCGACCCGTCGGGTCTGGCACGAGCATCGACTCGACGACCTGCGCGAGCGCCCTCGGGATGTTCCCGTGCTGCGAGATCGGGGGGATGCGACCCGCGCACGACGCCGCGTACACCTCCTCGGGGTCGCGCGACATGTACGGGTGCACACCCGTGAGCATCTCGTAGAGCATCAACCCCAGGCTGTAGACGTCCGATTGCTGCGTGTGCGCCCCGCCGCGGGCGGCCTCGGGCGCCACGTACAACAACCTCCTGATCCGCTCCTCGTTGTCCATCGGCGGCACGAGGTCCATCGCGCGCGCGATCCCGAAGTCCGTCAGCTTCACCGAGCCCTCGCTCGAGAGCAGCACGTTGAACGGTGAGAGGTCCCGGTGGATGATGTTGAGCTTGTTGAAGTTGTAGTCTTTGCGGCGGTGCGCGTAGTCGAGCCCGTTGGCGATCTCGGCCGCGATGAACACGCTCAGCTCGAAAGGCCAGGGCGTGCGGGACTGCCTCGCCACCGTCAGCGCACGGTTCAGATCCAGCCCGGACACGAACTCCATCGCGATGTAGACCCGGCCCCCCTTCTCCTCCTGGCCGAGATCCAGGATCTGCACCACGTTCGCGTGCGAGAGCTGGACCGCCCGCTGGCCCTCCTCGACCACCGAGTCCACGAACCCCGGCACCGCCGCGAGGCCGGGGTCGATCGTCTTGAGCGCGAGGATCCTCTCGAACCCTTCGAGGCCGTGGCTCTTCGCCTTGTAGACGTCCCCCATTCGGCCATGCGCGAGCCTGGCGATCAGTTGGTACTTTCCGAACTCTTCGGGCTGCGCGAGGCGCTGGGTGCGTCCCATCGCTGTCTCTTATACACATCTCCGAGCCCACGAGACAGGCAGAAATCTCGT
>CAJXPN010001198.1 GCA_913058025.1 uncultured Myxococcales bacterium
CTGTCTCGTGGGCTCGGAGATGTGTATAAGAGACAGGGCGCAGAGACGTCGGGTCCTTGATGAGGTCGCGCAGCGAGAGCGCGCGCGGGGTCACGTGGACGTTGGCGATCTCGAGCAGCGGCGCGTCGTCGGCGCCCTCGAGCGAGGACGACACGGTGACCTCGTCGAGCGAGACGTCGAAGCCGGGCGCGAGCGTGACGCCCGAGATCGTGGCGCCCAGGTGCGCGAGCGCCGGGCGAGAGGTCAGCTGGCGGATGCCCGCGGGGCCGTCGAGCGTGATCGTGGCCTCGGACTCGGAGAGCGGGAACGCCGCGACGCCCTGCCCGCCGACCTCGCGCGGGAGGATGAACGTGGGGTGATCGGCCACCGGGGTGAGCGAGGACGTGAACGAGAAGGTCGCGCGGTCGCCGCGGCCGTCGAGCTCGAACTCGGGGACGATCGCCTCGCTGAGCGGGAGCTTCCCGGACGCGTCGATGAACGTGATGACGGTGTCCGACGCGGAGACGTCGGGCCACTGGTCGCCGAAGTAGCGGAAGAACGACGGCATGCCGAGCGGGCGACCGCTCGGGGCGCTGGCCTCGTCGGAGTCGCCGCCGCCACCGCGTGCGCGCTTGAGCGCCTCGAGCAGGTCGACGCGCCCATCGGGCGTGGCGGTCACGCGCACGCGGGTCCCCTCGAAGCTGAACCCCGAGATGACCTTCTCGCCCGCGAGCAGGCGCGCCTTGTCGATGGCCACGCGCATCGTCTCGATCCGCACGATGGGCTCGTCGCCGTCGCCGCCGAGGGTGAACCCCTTGACGATGACGCCGTCGAGCCCATCGGGTGAGATCGAGTCGGTCGAGGCCTTCAGGCCGACCTCCTCGAGGCGCGCGAGGCGACCTCGCATGACGTCCTCGGCGACCCCGGGGACGATGAGCCAGTAGCCTACCGCGAGCGCGACGAGCGTGAGGACGGCGAGCGCGGCGAGGACGCCGAGCGCGATCTTTAGTTTGGAGCGTGGACGGCTCATGTGTGGGGTCGACTCTCGTGGGCGCGTCGCCTTCTTCGGCGCCGCGGTGTGGGGTCAAGGGTGCGCGCGCGCGGTGCGCGGCGCTGGGGCTCGCTCGGGAGGAACATCACCCTGACCCTCGACGCTTCCATCGCCGCGTCCTGCGGCGAGCGGTTGGGGGGCACGCTACCGACCGATACACCGCTTGACAAGAGCCCCACGTGGGCGGAAGTTTGGCGCGAGGTGTGCCACGCTCGACCGCTCGGGCGGGGCATATACATAGCGATGATGGTGTGCCGCGACGACCTGACTGGAAAGGGGTGTGAGGAATGAGTGACATGAAGAAGAAGCTGCTCAACCAGGCGATGAAGGCGATGACGAACCCTACGGTTCAGAAGGTCATCAGCCATGAGAAGACCCAGAAGGCGTTCGCGTCGGCGTTCAAGACCACGTACGCGGTCAAGAAGCAGATCGACGACACGAAGGCGGACGTCGCCAAGAAGCTCAACCTGGCGACCTCGGACGACCTCCGCTCGATGAAGCGCGAGCTCGATCGTCTCCAGCGTCAGGTCGAGCGCCTCAAGAAGGAGAAGAAGGCGCGCGCGACCGCGGAGACGGCGGAGAAGTCTTGAGCGAGCCGACCTTGCCCCGGCGCCCGCTCGTGCTCCTCACGAACGACGACGCGTACGGGGCCGCGGGGCTCGAGGCGCTCGCGGCGGCATGTGAGGGGTGGTGTGAGGCGTGGATCGTCGCGCCCGCGACCGAGCAGTCCGGCGTGTCCAGCTCGCTCAGCTTGCACTCGCCCGTGCGCATCAAGCGCCACGACGAGCGCCGCTTCAGCGTCACGGGGACTCCGGCCGACTGCGTCTATATGGCGCTCGAGCACGTCCTCCCGCGCAAGCCCGACCTGTGTATCTCCGGTGTGAACCACGGCGCGAACCTGGGCGACGACGTGCTCTACAGCGGCACGGTCGCCGCCGGGATCGAGGCCACGCTCGCGGACGTCCCGTCGCTGGCGGTGAGCCTCGCGGCGTGGGGCCGAGGGCTCGACTACGCGCCCGCCGCCGAGATCGCCTGCCGGGTCGCCCCGCAGCTGCTCGAGCGGCTGATGCCTCGCGGCACGGTGCTCAACCTGAACGCTGTCTCTTATACACATCTCCGAGCCCACGAGACAGGCAGAAATCTCGT
>CAJXPN010001199.1 GCA_913058025.1 uncultured Myxococcales bacterium
CGCCGAAGACCAACGCCCCGGTTGCGACGCCGCGAGCGGTGACCGCGACGGCGACGGCGTCTACTCCCTCCTTGATGTCTTCCCGAGCCCCTCGCAGTACCGCGCGATCCCGAAGGTCCTGCGCTCTATGGACTACACGAAGGATGGAGAGCTCGACGTGGAGGGCCTGCGCGCGGACTTCGCGTGCATGAGCCTCGTGGGGACCCGCGGCCATGGCTATGAGAAGGGCCTGCAGGCCGCCGTCGAGGCGGTGAGCCCGGCGCTCACGGGCCTCGTCCCCGAGGACCTCGCCGCCGACACCGGCGCCCCCAACCACGGCTTCCTGCGCCGCGACTCCTTCTTCACGCTCATCTTCGTGACCGACGAGAACGACTGCTCCCACGACGGCGACATCGCCGAGAGCCGGCAGACGTGTGGCGGCGACATCTGTGACTACGAGAACGCCGCCGATTTGCGTGGCGAGGACAGCGACCTCACCGGCATCACCACGCTGTCCGAGCGCCTCAAGGACAACCTCAGGGCCTCCAAGGGCCGCACGGTCCAGGACGCCGAGATCCTCATCGCCTCCATCCATGGCCTCTGGGCTCCCTTCGAGGGAGACATCCCGACCTGCGAGGAGCCCCGAGAGGAGCTCCCCGGTGTCCCGTATGCGTGCCGCAACGAGGGCCTCGGTGAGGCGCGTTCGGGCGACCGCTACGATCGGTTCATGCGCCAGTTCCCCAACTACTACCCGAACGCGGTGACCGGCGGAGATCCAAGTAAGCGACTGAATTTCAATGACTATCAGGAGTTCGGTGAGATGTGCACCGGTGACTTCTCTGCCTCGCTTCGCGCCATCGGTGAGTTCATCGGCGACGCCTCCGGCGACTGCATCAGCTACAACGGCCTCCCCTGCAGCAACAGCGATCAGTGCCCCGACGCGCTCTACGGCGGCTCCACCGGCACCTGCCTCGAGGCCGACGAGGACGGCGTCATGGTCGAGTACTCCAGCGCCGAGAACGACGGCGTGGGCTTCTGCGACACCGGCGTCATCCTGCGCATGCTCCAGGGCGAGGGCGGCGTCTCCATCGAAGAGAACGACTACTGCATCCCCGACTCGGTCAACGCGATGCGCACCGAGCGACCCTCCTGCGTGGTCGATCCCTCCTTCTACCGCTGGGTGGAGTGCCCGGCGTCGAGCTCCGCGATCGCCTTCGAGTGGACGCGCGACACGCAGGCCGAGGTCTTCCGTCGCTTCGCGGGCTACGACATCGAGGTCGTCTACACGGTCGCCCCGGCGTTCTGACGCGACGCACCGAAACCCGATCCAGATCCAGACCGAGGGGTCGGCGTGGCCACAGCGGCTGCTTCGGCCCCTCTCTTTGTCCTCTTTGGGGTGGGTTTCCTTAATCCATGTATGTCTGGTAGGAATTGTGGGTCACGTGCCCACGTTCACCGTGGCGAGGCTCCGATCGAGGGCGCCTCGATGCACACAGAGGAGGCGACATGGAGCTCAGTGGATTCGCGATGCCGTTGCTCGGAGGCGCCCTCATCGGGCTAGCCAGCGCGGCGTTGTTGGTGCTCAACGGGAGGATCGCCGGCATCAGCGGTATCCTGGGCGGGCTGCTCGGCGCAGGCCGCGGCGAGGCGACCTGGCGCAGCGCGTTCCTCGCGGGGTTGATCCTTACGGGCACCGCCGCGATGTTGGTCGCGCCGAGCGCGTTCCCCGCGGAGTTGCCTCGCTCGCCGCTGGCGCTCGCGGTCGCCGGCCTGCTCGTGGGCTTCGGGACGCGCATGGGCGGCGGCTGCACCAGCGGCCATGGCGTGTGCGGGAACGGGCGGCTCTCGAAGCGCTCGGTCGTCGCCACGATGACCTTCATCACCACGGGCATGATCACCGTCGCCGTCATTCGGCACGCCTTCGGGGGTACGGTATGAGCGATTCGACGTCACAGGAGGCGCGCACGCCGCGCGCTCAATCGATCGCGGCCTTCGGCGCGGGCGCGCTGTTCGCCATCGGCCTCGCGGTCTCGGGGATGACGCTCCCCGAGAAGGTCCTCGGGTTCCTCGACGTGACCGGCGAGTGGGACCCGGCGCTCATCGGCGTGATGGGCGGCGCGATCCTCGTCTACGCGATCGCGTGGAGGTTCGCGCTCGGGATGGAGCAGCCGGTCGTGGCGGGCCGCTTCACGC
>CAJXPN010001200.1 GCA_913058025.1 uncultured Myxococcales bacterium
GGCTACGACAGCCCCACCGACTTCATCGTCGACGCCGAGGGCAAGACCCAGCCGCTGACCGGGGTCGACGCGATCCGGCTGGCGAGCGACGGCAACCTCTACGCCTCGGGCCTGCACGAGATCGTGCGCGTGGACCCGACCACGGGCGCGCGCGAGCTGGTGTGGAAGCGACAGACCGAGGCCTTCACCGGCGACCTCACGGCGACCTACGGCCAGTGCTTCCGCCCGAGCTACCTGGGCCGCAAGGACAGCCTCCAGCTCGAGTTCACCTCGTTCGAGGTCGGCCCCGACCTCGAGTTCTACAAGGGCTTCCGCGACGTGCGCGGCGGCAACGGCGTGCTCCGAATCAGCCCCGACGCGAGCACCTGCGAGGTCATCGCGCGCTGGAACGGCAAGGGTGATCAGGCGCCCGACCCCGTGGACGACGTCCCGGCGCCCGCGGACGTGGGCTCGGGCTACATCCCCAGCACGCTCACGGCTCCGGTCCAAGGCATGCTCGTGCATGACGGGAAGCTCTACGCGTCCATCAGCGGTAACCTCATCTCCTTCGACCTGGCAACCAACGAGCGCGCACGCGTCGACGACGCGCGCCTGCCGTACCCCGCGGGCTACACCTCGATGTACTGGGACCCGAACCGCGAGGTCATCTGGACCTCGGGGTCGGACGCGGCCGTGTTCGGCAACGTCGTCGTGGACCCCGTGACGGGCCAGAAGGAGCAGATCGTGACGGACAACGGCCGGCAGGACTACCCGGGCGAGGAGATCTTCCGCTCGGTCTACCCGGGCGGCGGCAGCGCCGCGGGCACAGGTGGCGGCGCCGTCTCGAACAACAACTCCACCCAGTACGGCGGCGTGGTCGTGGACCCGCTCGACCCGGACATCGCCTACGGCATCAACGCCGTGGGCGGGCTGATCAAGCTCGAGCTGAGCACCTACAACAACTACATCCACTCCTGGGGCCAGCACTGACGCAGACCAGGTACCCGGGACACGATGATGCTATCAATGGACGCGGACGCAGCCTCACGGGCGCGCCCGCGTCTTCGCGTCCGGGCGCGCCAGAGACGCCACGCGTCGTGGTGACTTCGAGAAAAGTTACCCGCGCTGGTGCCACCTCCGTAGGACACCTCGAGAGCGAGGCGACGAGCGAGATCAGATGAAGCTCCAAGGACATCCCGACCGGACCGAGGCGTTCCGTCGAGGTGACCGCGCCACGCTCGCCGCGGTCTATGAGGCGCACGTGGGCGCGGTCGAGGCGATGCTTCGGCGCGGGTTCACGTTCACCAGCCGCGGCGCCACGGTGAGGTTTCGAGGGTTCTGGCAGCCGTTCCGGCTCCAGGAGGCGATCCAGGATGGGTTCATGCACGCGTTCAGACAACGGGCGAGAGAGCGGTACGATGGCGAGCAGCCGTACGCGCCGTTCTTGATGGCGGTGGTACGAAACCGCGTCCTCGACGAGCTCCGAAAGGAGCAGACCTACGCGCGCTACGTGGTCTCGGCCTCGAGCGTGGCCGCGCCCGAAGAGGACGCATCCAGCGCGCTGGATCGCCTGAGCGCGGACAGCGACCAGGGCCACGACCCCGAGTTCGAGGCCGCGAGCGCGCAGCTCTCGCGCTCGCTCACTGCGTTCCTCTCGGGGCTCGACCCCGACGACGCCAGCCTCGTCTCCGACCACCTCGCCGGCGAGCTCACGCAGCAGGAGATGGCGGACGCGCTGGGCGAGTCTCGGAACGACGTCAGGAAGCGGATCCGAGAGCTCCGCGCGCGGCTGCTCCGGCACCTCAAGAGCGACGGGCTCATCGACAGCCTGAGCGTCGCCGAGGTCTTCCAGCGCGCGCTCGTGCTCGTGGGAGGTTGCCCATGACGAACGACCAGGTACGCGACATCACGCTCGACGCGCTCTTCATCGATGGCGAGCTCCCGGCCGACGCCGACGCCGGGGCCATCACCACGTCGCTGCGCGAGGACGCCGCCGCGAGGCGGCGCTTCGACGACCTCGCGCTCGCCGATCGCGCCCTGCGCGGCGCCGACGTGGGCGAGTTCGAGCGCGCGCTCGGGCGCGCCTCGTTCATGGCCGGGCTCGACGCGATGCTCGAAGAAGAGGCCGCGGCCGAGCGCGCTGACGAGCACGTCGCGCCGGTGGTCCAGCTCTTCGGGCCGCGCGCCC
>CAJXPN010001201.1 GCA_913058025.1 uncultured Myxococcales bacterium
TACACAGAGTAGATCGTCGGCAGCGTCAGATGTGTATAAGAGACAGACCTCAAGGTGCGCCACGCCTGTCGGGTGTCGTTCGAATGCCCCGAGGTGCTCATGATCGGACCGTTCGGGCCGCTGGCGGTGTCGGAGTACCGTCGATATGGGGACTTCGAGACGTGCGCGCGCGAGGCGCCGAGGTTCGTCAGTTCTCACTACGGGGATCAGCTCGTGGACTCGATCCAACGAGGCCGCCTGACCTACGACGAGCAGGCGGGGGCCTCTTGCGTGAGCACCTATGAGCAGTACGTCGATGGCGACGCCTGCTCCATCAAGGTCCTGGACTACCTCGAGCACCCATGGTGCGCCGACGTCTTCACCCGAGAGGTCGCCTCCGGTGACGCATGCGCCATCGACGAAGAGTGCATCAGCGGGCGCTGCGAATGGGGAGGAGAGGAGTGCGCTGGGCGTTGCGTCGCGGAGCAGTGCGGCGAGGCCGAGTGTGGTCGAGACGAGTACTGTGACGAATGGACGCAAAGCGAACCCGTCTGCATGCCGCACCTGGAAACAGGTGAGGAGTGCAATGCCTTACAAGAGTGCGAGCAAGGCGTGCGATGTCGGTATGGGGGTCCCTCCGACGGGTCGGACGTCTGCGTGGACAAACACACGCTCGAGGAGGGCGACAGGTGCCTGTTCCTGGCGGAGTTGTGTGGGCCGGGCCTGACATGCGAGGAGGACCTGTGCGTACGCACGGAGCGCCCCGCGGAGGCGGCGCGAGGCCAGGAGTGCGGCGAGGACACGCTGTGTGAACCAGGGTTCGTGTGCAGAGCGCAGAACGGCGGGCAGAGCCTATGCGAAGCGCTCTACCCACAGGGGACCTCGTGCGTGCTGTTGACGGACTGCGCGCCGGACCTCGCTTGCGTCGGCGCGAGCCTTGGTGCAAACGCGTTCACGCCAGGGATCTGCGCGTCGCCGCTTGCCCTTGGAGCGGCGTGCGTGGGGAACGCAGACTGCGGGAGTCTCGGTTGCGTGAACGGTCAGTGCGCCCCCGACGTCTGCGGCGCGCTCTGATCGCGCTCGAGCTGGCGCCGGCGCACGCTGGGGAGCATCCACCACGGAGAGTGGGGGTAGGCGTGGTGTTCCCAGTGGTAGCCGAAGTGGTAGCACGTCAGAAACGAGAGCCAGGGGGGGAAGGCGTTCGAGCGGGCGCGGAGGACGGGGTCGCCCCACCCATCTTCTTGCTCCCTGTGGGGCAGGTAGGTGCCGAAGTAGAAGAGCTGGAAGGTCGACAGGATCGACGGCGCGACCCAGAACGCGAGCAGCCGCCACTCGGACACGCCCGCGCCGTGGGCGAGCAGGTTGAAGATGATCGCCATCAGCACGATCTGGCGCCAGCCCACGTACCTCCACAGGAAGGTCGCGTACCAACCGACGAACGAGCGGCGCTCTCCGTCGTGGAAGTCGGGGTCCTCCGAGGAGGCGGGGTGGTCGTGGTGGAGCCAGTGCGCCGCGCGCAGCTTCTCGAACGAGAACATCGCGTAGAGGCGCACGGCGACGGTGCCGATGACGTCGTTGAGCGCACGACTCCCTGGCGTGACGATGCCGTGCATGGCGTCGTGCGCGGTGATGAAGAGGCCGGTGTAGAGGAACGTCTGGAGGAGGATGGCGACCGGGATCGCGGGCAAGAGCGCGTCGGGTATGGGGGCGAAGAGCAGCGCGCCGAGCAGCGCGGCCCACGAGGTCATGACGAGCGCGGCGACGCCGCCGCCGATGAGCCCGACGCGCGGGCCCAGCTCGACGCGGACGCGGGGCCGTTGGGTATCGTGGTTCACTGAGGCCGTCCTCGGTCGGAGGGAGAGAGCGCGCGGAGCAGGTGTGAGGCGCTCGGGCCGAACGCGGGCGCGGCGAGCCGCGCCCTCATGCGGGGTGAGACGTTTCGGAAGAGGCGGAACATGACGAGCGCGAGCTGGGCGCGCGTGAGCGTGCCGGAGAGGAACCCGCTCCAGTCTGGATCAGGGAGCGCGAAGAAGTCTCGGAAGAAGTCGCGGGTGCGATCGGGCGGGAAGCCGATGAGCGCCTCGAGGCCGAACATGTAGAGGGCGCGGCAGGCGCGGCGGTCGCGCGTCCAGAGCGCGCCGGCGCGCTCGACCACCCGTCTCTTATACACATCTGACGCTGCCGA